>NZ_JBYCCT010000065.1:0-95690 GCF_057473865.1 Coleofasciculus sp. H7-1 | reverse complement strand
ACCATCTATCAAAGCAAGGGGGCATGGCGGCGGGAGTTGTCTGTTTCATCGGGAGAAACCTCGACGTGAACTGTTTACTCTGCAAGCATTATACTTTCTTTTCCTTTTGATTTTCGTTTAAGTCCCGATAGAGCGGTTTTCACTTGGAGGGGTTTGGGGAGAGGTGTTCCAGTGTATAGGGCAGGGGTGGGGTCAAACCCTAGGGCATCTCATCGAGAATTGCTAGATTAATTTGCTGGGAAAACAAAAAAACCGGGTTTTAAAAAACCCGGTTTCTGAAGAATTCTCTTTTTCTCGATCGACAACCCGCTTAAGGTTCCAGAAAGGTTTCCACTTTGCCATCGGAGCCAAGAACTACCCGGATGTGGGCATTGCGATCGCCTTCGATGGGAGAAACAAACGGTTTCCCCGGTACTGGCATCCCAGTACGGTCAATATACTTGACTGACGCTTCTCCAAGCGGTCGAATGCGCTCGATGGAGCCATCCGGATTGAGCCGGAGATAGTATTGCAGCGATTGTGTCAGACCGGCGGGTGGTTTCCATTGCTGTTGGAAATAGTTCCGCACTTGTGCAACTTGGGGAATCGTGTCAAATAGCCGGTCTTCCTGGGCGCGATCGCTACTGGTTTGGGCGCGATCGCGTTTCCCCGCCGGTGGGGCAACGCTGCCGCGAGTCGTACCGGGACTAGGTTCGCTGTTATTTGCAGCCGAGCTTTCAGCCGGAAGGCTGGCAAGCGACGGCAGATTGGGAAGCGGGGGAGGCGCGGGAGGAATGCCCCCGGCATTGGGGGATGCAGACTGGTTTGTGCCTTGAGAACTTGAGGCGCTGTCACCAGGAGCCGGTTGCCCGATTCGGGGCGCTGTCACCCCGCCGCTACTGGGGATCGGATCGAACGGGAGATTATTGCGGATAGCCTGTTTTGGCTGTTCAGCCGGGGGTTTGGGGATGGGAGGAAAATTACTGGGAGGAGGGGGCTGGAAAATGGCTCTTCCCTCTGGGGCAGAACGTTGTTGAATGGGGGGCAGATTGGTGAAAATGGGGCTGGAATTTCCAGGGGGATTCCGAGGCACAACGACGACCCCTGGGCTTTTGGCATTGAAAGGTGTCGGCGTGCCTACAGGGGCCGGAGATAACAAAATGGACGAAGGAGACCCAGTCGGCGTCGGCGACACGGAGGACAAAGGAGGAGGCGTCGGCACTCCCGCCGTAGGCGTCGTTGTCGGAACTGGCAACACCTCGGTGGAACCGGGCACTTGTGCCGGGGTGCTGGGTGATGCAGTGGGTGCCGGTGCAGAGGAGATGACAGTGGGACTAGGCTGGTTCAGCAGCTTGAGCGTGGCGGCTGTTATACCCACCCCCAACAGAAAGATGGCTGCCGTCCGAGTCCAGAGGGGCGGATTTTTCAACCACTGGGTGCGGTTGAGGGGAGGCAATGCCACTAATTCAGCGTTGTATTCATCCAAAGCCGTGGCTAAGTCGAATAGTTGCAGCGCACTCAGCGTCACGACTGACCCCGTTTCTTCAGTCGCCAAATGCCCCAAAAATAGGTCGTGGGACAAAAGTCCCCTCGGTTGTATATAGGGGACAAAGGTTTGAAAATGGGGGGATTCGGGCGGGGAAAGAATGGTTGCCGCTTGGGCGGGGGCAGCAGCAGCGACCATCGGCTCGCCTACGGGCATTTGATGCGCCACCGGCTGCGGTCGAGGGGATTGCTGAAGGAAGTCCTGCACGTAGGTGCTAACGGCTTCGCAAAGGCTTTCTAATTGAGCGCGATTTCCGCGAATCGATACTCGTCGATCTTCTGGCTGTCGCGGATCGTCAAAGCTTAGCTCAAATCGTAGATGCTTCAGCACGGGTTGTCCTGCCCAGCGAGACAGGGGCGAGTCTTTCGCCTGGATTTCCAACGTGCAGGTGGGGGGTGTATAGCGTCGCAAAACCATTTTGCTAATTGAAAGGATTGCTAATTGCTAAGTGTGAATTGCTAGCGGGCGCGATCCAAAAGTGCTAACCAGAGACGCCGATGACCATTGGGGCTACTGTAGAACAGGAGATCGATGAGAAGTTTCAAAGCCAAGTGGCTCAAAGCGTCGGACGATACATTTTCTTCTTCCTCCATGCGTTCCTGGTAAGTGTTGCTGAAGGCATCAAGATAATCTCCCAGTAAAGAAGCTTCGTGGGGTTCCCGGTTTTGCTCGGCTAGCTGTTCGAGCAAGGCAACGGCACGGCGGATTAGCTCTTGCTGCTGTCTGGCAAGGTGACAGATGATTAAAACAAGCGATCGCGCTTCCTCCACATCTAACTTTTTCCGCCCTCCCGAACTCTTCCGCATGGGGTTAGACTGGCGCAGTCGCCACAAAGCCACCCGATCTGCCACCATTGACTCTAAATTCAATTGAGCTGCGGCTTGAAGTATCGCGTCGGAACCGATGCCTGCCAATGCTTCAAGAGCCAATAAAATTAAATCCAGTTGGGCTTTGATATTGTCCAACTGTACTGGATCTGGCGCGGAAGCAAGGGGTAAATCCTCCCAGTGGGGGGTTGGCGTCGTTGGTGTCTTCACGATGGAGGGCATATTTTTAGCTTAGGTGACGCAACTGGTGATAACTTCGCCGTTACGAGTCTTGAAACCAGACTATCGCGGTTTTGAGTAAGTTTCCTGTCGTCGGCTGATGGCGAATGGCTAACTGTTTTTAAACAATTAGCTATTAGTAATTCGCTACTTAATATAGGCGATTGTGACACCCGTGCCACCTTCTGGAGTGCCAGCTAATTCAAAACGCTCGATTAGAGGATGCTGTTTCAAGAATTCGTGGACACCTTCTCGCAGTCGTCCGGTTCCCTTGCCGTGGATAATCCACAAACAACCCGCATCCATCGCTTGAGCGATCGCTTTTTCTAATGCCATCTCGGCATCAGGCACTCGACTCCCCCGAATATCGACGGTATTTTTGGAGGTGCGAATTGTGGGTTGCGGTTTGGAGGGTGCGGGTTGCTCTTTTGGAGTAGCCGTCGGTTTGGCTTTAGTGATGGGTTCGGGTTTCTGACCGTCCAAAGATTCGATATCTTCAAGGGAGACGGTCATTTTCATTAACCCAAATCGCACGCTCATCTGACCAGCTTCGTCTGGATTGCTCAGCACTTCGGCGGTTTGTCCCAAGCGAGGAATGCGGACGCGATCGCCCATTTTTGGGCTAAATCCCGGCTTTGGTTTGGGTGGCGGCGAGGGCAAAAGATGACGTTCGGCAATTTCATTCAAGGCGTTGGTTGCACCTTGAGCATCTTGAGCAGTGGCTGAGCCTTGCTGTAACCGCCGAATCACTTGAGCGATTTCTCCTTTGGCTTGAATCAAGGCTTCCTGTACAGCGCGTTCCTGGGAAAGCTTGAGCTGCTGTTCCCGTTCCTGCAAAGCGGCAGCTTTTCTCGACACCTCCTGATAAAAACGCTCCGCTTGCTGCAACAACTGACTAGCTTCAGCTGCTTTAGTTTCTTGATTGCGGCGTTGTGCTTCCAGTCCGGCAATCACTTGGTTGATGTCTTCTGAAGCACCTCCCACATAAGTTTGAGCTTGTTCGACAATTTCCGCCTTCAATCCCAAGCGTCGCGCAATCGTCAGGGCGTTGGAACGTCCGGGAATTCCCCACAACAGTCGATAAGTGGGGCTGAGGGTGCGATCGTCAAATTCCACCGAGGCATTTTCAAACCGTTCGTCTTCATATTTGAGCGCTTTGAGTTCGCCGAAGTGGGTGGTGGCAATGCTTAGATTGGCATGGTCTGCTAGATACTGGAGGAGAGCGATCGCTAAAGCACTCCCTTCTGCCGGATCGGTTCCCGCTCCCACTTCATCCAGCAAAACTAGCGTATTTGGCGTCATTCCCTCAGAAATTCGGCTGATGCGACGAATATGCCCCGAAAAAGTCGATAAACTCTGCTCTAAAGATTGTTCGTCGCCAATATCTGCCAGCACTAAATCAAACCAAGGCAATTCTACCGGCTCCCGCGCCGGGACAAATAACCCCACTTTTGCCATCAGTGCGGCTAATCCCAGGGTTTTTAGGGTGACGGTTTTGCCGCCGGTATTCGGTCCAGTAATTGTTACGACCCGAATCTCTGGCTGAATCAGTAAATCTACGGGCACGACTGCACCCCCGTTTTCGTGTCGCTGCTGCCATACCAATAAAGGATGGCGCAACTGGCGCAGGGTGATGGAATTTTCGATTTTGGATTGGGGATTTTTGGCTGGGGATTCTCCAGACTCCTCATCTTCCCGGTTCCCCGGCTTTTCTGGGGGGGTGCGTTCGATAAATCTGGGAGGATTCGCTTCTAACCAATAGCTGTATCGTGACCTAGCGGTTGCCAAATCCAAAGTTGTCGCCACTGCCAACAACTGCTCTAAATCTGGCTTCACGGCTGCTACTTGTGCCGTCAACACTTGGCGGATGGCTTCTTCTTCCACTTGTTCTTGACGCCGCAACTGCCGCAATTGATTGCCCAATTGCACGATCGCGTTCGGTTCGATAAATAGCGTCGCGCCGCTACTGGAAGTGTCGTGGACGATGCCGGGAATGGCGTCTTTTTGCGGTGCTTTGACGGGAATCACGAAGCGATCGCCCCGCTGTTTGATCGTCTGTTCCTGCACTGCATTGGCTTGGCGCTGCAAAATCCCCTGCAATGTCTGATAAATGCGATCGCGCAGCTGCCGCAGTTGGATGCGAATTCCGCCCAGCTTGGCACTCGCCCTATCTGCTACGTCTCCCCTTTCATCGATACAGTGGTTAATTTCCTGCTCTAATTCTGGATAGGTGCGGATATCGGCAACCAGCGCTTTCAGCACCGGCACGTCTTCTTGATCGTCAATCATGCGCCGCAAACGCCTGACTCCAGCCAGGGTGGTGGCGATCGCCAGCAACTCTTCCCCCGCTAAAATTCCCTGAAGTTCCGCTCGCTCCAGAGAATCTCCTATATCCTGAATTCCTTCAAAAGTCAACCCCGGAGAAAGACGATTCTCCAACTGGTAAACTTCCTGAGTTTGGGCGATGAGTTGCAGGCTCTCTGACTGAGTAGCTGGAATTTGCAGATGATTGGCAGCTAGAGCGCCCAACTTAGTGGCAGCAAAAGTAGACAAATGCTGGCACAGGCGGGGCCATTCGAGTAATTCTAAGGTCTCAGATTGAATCAAAGCTTAAAAGCTATATCTAAATATTCAAGTGCTTATCTATATTAATTTTAAGCTCTGATTAACTGACAGCGCGAGAACAAACATACGCAACTCGCCGCTTTCCTTACGCTGGGGCACCTTCCAACTCATACTGGCTTTGGGTAAGCGTCACCCACGCGGTTTCCTCCCAAGGCTCCAGAAATCCTATTGACTCTAAAGGAGCGATCGCATCCAACTGCATTAGCTCGTCTGTGTCAAAATCATCAAATATTTCAGTAAGTGCTTGCAAGTCGCGCTGCCTCAAAGGCATTTGCAACACTGTGAAATAGCAAGCCAGAGCTGACTGGTTCGTAGATGCAGACATTTGCGTTCCTGATGAAGATAATTGTTTCAACCTAAAACAGGCTTTAGCGTCCTACCTCTATCCCATTACTGAAGTTTATTGCTCTTAAAGTCTGCCTTTAGAAGGATGCTATTTATGAAATAATTAAATTTAAACGATAAAATTCTCTTTATAAAGAATAAAAATTAAAAAAAGTTATCGTTTTTCCGGTTTTTCCGGAATTGTGGCTACGCTGGTGATGTTTTATCTCAGTTCACGCGATGTGCAACTTTAAGAAAGCCGTTTGATCAAGACTTGTCATCAATACGGTTCGCTTAAAGCTAACAATCCAAAACCTGCGTAGGTTGGGTTGAGGCACGAAACCCAACACCAATAACTTATGTTGGGTTTCACTATCGTTCAACCCAACCTACAACTGGTGATGTTTTATCTCAGTTCACTCAATGTACAACTTTAAGAAAGCCGTTTGATCAAGGGTTGTCATCAATACGGTTCGCTTAAAGCTAACAATCCAAAACCTGCGTAGGTTGGGTTGAGGCACGAAACCCAACACCAATAACTTATGTTGGGTTTCACTATCGTTCAACCCAACCTACAACTATTCTTAGTGAACCATATTGGGCTGATTACGACCCACATTTGGTGAAATTTAGAGTTTTAGCTTCAGGCGGACTGAGCCAACAACTGAGCCAACAACTGAGCCAAAGAGTGAGCCGAATCGCCGAGACCGCTCTGAGACGATCGAAGTGCAGTCAGCTTAATTAATCGATGAAGCTCAAAGACAAACTTCTCCATTAAGCACCTTCCTCCGTAAGTCTTGAAACGCTAAAATTTTCAACTCAACTCAATTAAGGACACTAGGCATTCATGCTGTTTAATTCAGCCAACCTACCCTACTGGATGTTTCTAGGGATGGGAGTCCTATTATTCCTATTGGTGATTGTTTCCGGTGGGGGAGACTCCGACATAGATGCTGACATAGATGCTGACATAGATACCGACATAGATGTTATAGACGTAGACACCGATGCAGATGGTGACTTCGACTCCTTGGAAATCCTGGGATGGCTAGGCATTGGCAAAGCGCCGCTAATCCTATTATTAGGAACTGACTTTAGCCTCTGGGGTGTCATCGGCTGGATGCTCAATGTCTGGGTTGGCAGCCTCACAGGTGGCATCCCCTACCGTTTTTTTGGATTAGGGGGAGTGGTGTTATTAGGTTCAATGGCTATCAGCCTGTTTCTGGGGGGGTTGATTGCTCGACCACTGGGAAAAATCTTTGCCGCCTTTGGGGAAGATGCCAGTAGCGATCGCTTAATTGGTTGCTTCGGCACCGTAAGTTCTGCCTTTATTCCCCATAAACACAGAGGCAAAATTGGTCAGGTAGATGTCATCGATTCAGCGCGAAATCTTGTCACCATCAGCGCCACTTTACCTGATTGGGCAACTGTTCTCCCGCGTCGCAATGAAAAAGTCTTAGTCATTGAACGTTTGGAACACCACTATTTAGTCGTCGCCAAAGATAGTCTCGATCAAGAACATTGGCTAGAAAATGCACACAAAATCAAGTAAGAAATCCCAGAAGAACAGGACTTACGCAAAGCTTATACATATAGCGTTTTGTCGGGGCAATCCCTTGTGGTTGCCCTCAGATGTGGTGCTATTTGCGTAATTCCTGAAGAATAAAATACACCGCTATCCAAACAAAGTCCACCTGTGCGTTTACGCGCACGCTACGCTAACGCCGACTTTAGAAGTTCAAGTTGCCTAGGTAGATTTCATCTGTATATCCGCAACTTCCAATCGCTAGAGAAACTAACAACTAACAACCAACTTCTTCAAAATTATGCTATTTTGGCTTACCTTCATCCAATCATTACCGATTGCCACCACATCTGAATCGCAGAAACAATGGCAAACCGAGACAAATTTACCCAAAAATGAGTCTACTTTAATCGCTCAAACACTGCCAGCCCCAATACAACCAGCGATTGCCCAACTGGGAAGTGGGATTGTCTTCCCAGGAATTATTGGTGCTTTAGTTGTATTACTGCTATTAAGCATTTGGGCGTATACGCGAGTTTATGTTGTTACACCCAACAACGAAGCTTTTGTGAGAACGGGCGGCGTTTTCATTAAAAGTAAATCTGTCATTCTCTATGGCGGTTGCGTTGTTTTACCTGGATTCCATCAGCTTACCCGCGTACCTTTGCGGGAAATTTCTATTGATGTTGAGCGCACCGGGAAGTTGGCAGTTCGTACCCAAGATTACCTCCGAGCAAATATGCGGGTGACATTCTATGTCTGCATCAATGCCGACGAACAAGATGTTTTAACGGCGGCGGCTAGACTGTCCAGGGCCGGGAAAATTACGCCGGAAGATATTAAAGATGCTCTGGAAAAACGCGCAGATGATGCGATTCGGGCAGCGGCGAAAAATAAGAGTTTAGCCGAGATTGATTCGGATAAGATTGGGTTTGCTGATGCTGTTTTAAATTTAGTTCAGCAAGATTTGAAGAAAGTAGGTTTGACGCTGAACAATATTGCCATTTCGGAAATAGAAGAAAGCGATACCTACGACACGAATAACTTCTTCGATGCTCAAGGCGTGCGACTGCGGACTGAAACGATTCAACGCTCGATTCAGCAAAAACGAGAAGTTGAATTAACCACTCAAGTTACCATTGAACAGAAAGAACTGGATGCCCAAAAGCGATCGCTCCAAATTGAGCAAGAGAAACAAACCGCTAAACTAGAGCAACAACTGCAAGTAGAAGCACTGAAAGCTCAAAAAGAGCGGGAGATTCAAGAATCGAAAGACACAGAAGCAGCCACGGTACAGCGTACCAAGATTTTACAGCTTAAATCCGTTGAAGAAGAAGAAATTCGCAAGAAATTGGGAGTGCAACAAAGCCAAATTGAGGCAGATATTTCCCTAGAGGAACGCAATAAACAACTCAAGGTGGCGCAAGCACTGCAAAAACAAGAAGCAGAAATGGCGGAAATTACCCGTCAGCGCATCATCCAAGAGGGAGAGATAAAGAAAAAACTGGCGGTGGAACAAGGTCAAATTGAGGCAAATATTTCCCTAGAAGAACGCAATAAACAATTCAAGGTGGCGCAAACACTGCAAAAACAAGAAGCAGAAATGGCGGAAATTATCCGTCAGCAGACAGTAGAATCTTCTCGCCTACAAGCGCAAGTGCAGGTAGCGGAGTCAGAAAAACTGTCAAGAATTGCCCAAGAAGAGGTAGCGATCGCAGTTGCTAACAAAAAACGCGAAAGCTTTGTCGCCGAGGCACAACAAGCGAAGGCAGAATCATCTGTGACAACCGCCAGTTCAGTTGAAAAAGCCGAACGGGACAAACAGCTTTCAATTATTGCCGCCGAACGAGAAGCCCAAGAGAAGAGTATTAGCGATCGCAACGTCGTAGAAATTGACGCTTTCCGGCGCAGAAGGCAAGCAGAAATTGCCCAACAAGCAGCGGAACTTGAAGCCGAAGCAATTCGCACTCTAGCAGATGCCAACCGCGACAAAGCTTTAGCCGAAGCTGAAGGTATTCAAGCCCAAATTGCCGCCCAAAATACTATCAGCGACGCTAACCTCACTGCCAAGATTATCACCACAATTTGGCCCGATCTCGCAGATAAACTACCAGAAATTGTCAAGGCACTGGCACCTCAACCAGGAGTGATCGGCGATGCCCGAATTTACTCCTTCCCCGGTGCAAATGGCAGCAACGGCAACGGTGCCGGTGACATCAACAAAATGTTACTTTCTACCAGCGGCTTAGCTTTAATTAACACCTTGCTAGAAGATGGCAAATTAGGCTCATTAATTGGTCAAGTTAGTAATCTGGTTCGTAGCAACAACGGCAGTATTCCCACCGAGGTGATAACAGGCGATTCCTCCCAAAAACCAACGCCTAGCATTCCCCAGACACCTCCTAAAAAAGAGCCATCAGTCCAAACGCTGGTAACAATGCCAACGCCTCCCCCACCGCCATCCAAGCCGCTAGGGAGTTTAGAAACTGGAAAAGACGATCGCAAAAACAGCGGAAATTAGATTGTCGGTTGAGTAGAGCCGGAACCCCACCCCGTCCTCGCCTGCGGCTCCGGCTCCCCTCCCCGCAAGCGGGGAGGGGTTGGGGGTGGGGTTCTATAGCGCCATCTGCGCCGCAGATATTGGGTCACAGTGTCCTTGTACGTAAAGGAAGTGGCTGGGAACAGATTGGGAATGGCAGCGCTGAATTCTTTCTGGATCGCCCACCGTTACCGCCAGAGGAGCTGGTGTGGTATGGAGGTAGCAACTACTCGAACGATAAAGGTGAGACTTACGCCCTCACTTACGGTAAGGTACTCTCACCAGAAGTCGCTGCTGTCGAAATAACCTTTGATAACGGGAAGATTCTGCGCGACGAAGCCACTAACGGTGTTTTTGTCCTAATATCACCAGGCGCTAATCATTCTTGCCAAATGCGGGTACTCGGCAAAAATGACAAAATACTGCGGCGCATTAATGATGTGAACTTTGTGCAAAATAATCGGTGTTGAGCGCATTTTTGAGAATGCGATAGCGAAGGGCTGACTTGTCAGTTCGCGCTGTTGATGAGAGGAATGCGATCGCGCTATGTCAACTCAATGTAAAATCGATTCAACCAGTTTATTGTTCATCTATTTTTCTCCTATTGCACGTCGCACTTTCTCAACTTGCCTTGGTGCTTCCATTTCCTCAAAAAGTCGAATTGCTTCTTTAAAGTTTGTCTGACCCTTCTCGTTTTCACCCATCTTTTGATAAGTCAAGGCAAGTTGATAATAAGCTTCAGCAAGATCGCATTTAGCGCCTATTTTATCCAGCAATTCTATTGATTTTGAATGGTTTGAAAGTGCTGTATCAAAATTTTCCTGTTCTCGATAAAGCTCTGCTAGACCAGTTAAAGCTTTAGCCTTAACCTGCGTGTAGTGGCTTTCTTCAGCATACGCGATCGCTTTGCGGTACATATCAAAAGACTTTTCATGATCTTCTAAATTGTTGTATGTTTGACCTAAAAACAAGAATCTATATCCTACGGCCCATGTAGTCGACCTCCCAGGTGAGCTTTCATGTTGACTCTTCTCGACTAAGTAAAATGCTTCCTGCCCAAGACCTAAAAATGACTTTAAAAACGCTAGGCAATACCAAGATTGTACTGCGTATCTATGGCATTCTGTATTTTCTGAGAGTGATATAACTTTTTCAAATAATTCTACTGCTTCTTGAATTTCTAATAAATCTATGTGACAAAGACCTCTATTAAAATAAGCAACTATTTCAAGACCTTTATTTTGAATAAAAATTGCAATCTCTTCAGACTTTTTATGAGATTCAATACTAGATTGAGTATGTCCTGTTAACCAATAAAGATCGCCCAATATATTATAAATCCTACTTGCAGTATAACTAGGATTAAGATTATTTATTATTTGATTAATCGCAGTTGTCATTTGTTGTAATAGACCTAATCTGCTGAATGACATACCTAAATCTTCATCTTTTTGCCATTTATTACTTCTCTCTTTAGTAATGACATTACCAGCCCAATTAAAATCTTTAATTTCCACATAGTGATAATAAGCTTCTAACGCTCTCAGTGCTTCTTCTACAGTTTCAACTGTCTTAACATTCTCTGTCCAAAATGCTGCTGCTTTCCGGTTGGCTTCTTCCCAATCTTCACTTGGTCTCAAACGTGCGATCGCCTCTGCCCGAATTACTGGATGCAGCAAGTATTCTCCCTTTTTGTACTCTACTAAACACCGATTTCGCAACGATTCAATGATGCGTCTACGCTGTGCTTCTGGGACATCCCAAAGTAAACAAAACAGCCCCTCAAGGGGGACAGTCGGCACATCCTGATAGCGAAAGCATCCCAAACGGCAGAGGAGTCGATAGGCTTCCGGGTAAATTTCTTGGAGACGGTTGAACTGATCTTTAATGAGGTTTTCTACAGCTAATTCCACTAATAAGTCAGCTTCGACTTGATGTTCTCGCCAATAGGCTGTCATACCCCTATCTCTTACAATTGGATCGCAGAGGACTGTCATCGCTAAGGCATTGCCACCATAAGCTTTGTGCATTTCCCGCAGAGCCGTATCATCTATATCAATGTTGCGGCTGCAAAAAAACTCTTGCCATGCCTGCTGATTCAATCTAGGCAAGGAATAGTTTGCCACATTTACGCATTCAGCCAGCGGTTCGCGGCTGGTAATCAGCGTCACAGATTGCACGGTTGGATCAGCCAAAACTCGCAACAGTTCCACATAGCGGCGATGCGGTTCAATAAACCTGCCTTGTTTATCGAGTGCAGGTTCCAAGTTATCAATCAACACCCCAACTCGGCGCGTCTGAAGTTGCCGTTTTAGCCGCCCTAGCGTTATCCCAAACTCCCGCCCAGGTTCCTCCTGAAAATCCTGTTTGAGCCATTCTTCAATCACACTCTCGACGGCGGTGATGTTCTCTTTCTCCTTTGCCATCAGGAGTTCCAGCACCAAATCAAACCCTTGAGTTTTGAGATATTGCCCTGCCAAAGTTGTCTTACCCACGCCGCCAGGTGCCTGTATGACGATGACTTTCGCCCCTTGGCTGACACGGGTGTTGAGGTGGGCGATATCGCTTTCCCTCCCCACAAAATTAGAATTTTTGGATGTTGTACTCTCTGCGGTTGGTTCTAGCTGAGGAGTTTTAAGAGCAGAGATATGGTCATCCTTATCCAGTGTTAGCCCAAAGGCTTTGAAAAGATGTTCGATTTTTGGTTTGTCAGCCGCTTCCCGTCGATTCACAATATTAGATACTGTATCACACGATACAAAAGCTACTGCTTCTGGATTAACATTAGGGTCAGTTTGTTCTGATATGGCTTGGATGGTTTGCCTGTCAGGAAACGATAAAGCGATCGCATCCCAGATTCTTTTCCATCCTTTGTCAGTTAGTATCCGACCGCGATCGCGTCTTGCCTTTAGTAGAGTCATGATGCTTGGCTTAACTCCGGTTTGTCGGGACTTTAGCTGCGTGCAGGGCAGATAACAACTTTTTCAGGAGGTTAAGGGATTTAAGAGATTTTAGTTCCTAAAATTTATCTTAATTAAAACCCTTGTTATGTCTGGCTTTACAAGATATTAAACTATAAATTTTAACTTTGTTCTTAACACCCTTTTCTCCTCTAGAAAAAACATTGCACTTTGATGAGAATACCAACAGAAACAGCCAAAACAACAAGAAAGGAGACTTACATCAGTTAGTGAAACTGTTTCTCTGGAAAACTTTATCTTTATCAAAGGAATCGCAACTATGAAACGCTCAAAAACCGCTTTGCTTGCTTCATTTTTTCTAGTTCTTTCAGGTTCAATTGCTTTAGGTAGTGCTATGGCAATTGCTCCCCTGGGAATTCAACCAGCTATTGCCGGAGGAATTGGAGATTGGCTTCCTGTTCCTACAGGAATTTACTTTGAAATCAACGGCAAGCAGTTTTTCCTTGGCGACTACAGTGCAGATCCGACATTGACCTATCCTGGTAGCAAGTGGGAAGTGAAGGTTAATGGTCGGATTTGGGCGCATGGATACGGGCAAACTCCAGGTTGGGTTGTAGAGACTGCTAAGAAAGTCTTTGGCTTCTAAACTCTTTTCTAATCTAGGCGATCGCACCTAATACTAAAAGTGCGATCGCCCCTACTTCTGTCAAACCTTGCTCAAAAACGCGATCGCCCCCACAGTCCGATCTCGCCGGACTTCGTTTGTGTAGCCGCGATTTCAATCGCCCAAGCTAACTTGACCCCCAGCCCAGAACAAATTCCCCATTGAATTTGATACTCTAACTTAAATAGTCTTGGGAACGGGAAGTTAAGAGTGGATATTCAAATTGGGCGGGGCAAGACAGCTCGCCGAGCTTATGGCATCGATGAAATAGCGCTAGTGCCTGGAAATCGGACGCTAGACCCCAGTTTGGCAGATACCCGCTGGCGCATCGGCGGCATTGAGCGAGAAATCCCCATTATTGCCAGTGCAATGGATGGGGTAGTCGATGTCCGCATGGCAGTTCTACTATCTCAACTGGGGGCATTAGGCGTCCTCAATTTAGAAGGAATTCAAACTCGCTATGAAAACCCAGAGCCGATTTTAGATCGCATCGCCTCCGTGGGGAAAGAAGAGTTTGTCGCGCTGATGCAAGAACTCTATGCAGAACCCGTTAAGGAAGAATTAATCGAACGACGGATTCAAGAAATTAAACAACAAGGCGGCATTGCAGCAGTCAGCGCCACACCAGCGGGAGCGACAAAGTACGGCGCGGCTGTGGCAAAAGCGGGTGCTGACTTGTTCTTTGTGCAAGCGACAGTGGTTTCTACCGCTCACCTCTCGCCGGAGTCAGTAACACCCCTAGATTTGGCTCAATTCTGTCAAGAAATGCCAATCCCGGTCATTTTAGGGAACTGCGTCACCTACGACGTGACGCTGAACTTAATGAAGGCGGGTGCGGCTGGCGTGTTGGTGGGGATTGGCCCCGGTGCCGCTTGTACCTCTCGTGGCGTTTTGGGCGTAGGGATTCCCCAAGCCACCGCTGTTGCCGACTGTGCAGCCGCCCGCGATGACTATTTCGACGAAACCGGCAACTATGTCCCCGTGATTGCCGATGGCGGTTTAATTACTGGCGGCGATATCTGCAAGTCGCTCGCCTGCGGTGCTGACGGCGTGATGATTGGTTCTCCGTTTGCCAGAGCCAAAGAAGCACCCGGACGGGGGTATCATTGGGGGATGGCAACACCTAGCCCCGTTCTCCCTCGTGGTACTCGCATTCGAGTCGGCACAACAGGGACGTGCGAACAAATCCTGCGCGGTCCCGCCGGTCTGGATGATGGCACCCATAACCTGCTGGGAGCCTTGAAAACCAGTATGGGCACGCTGGGAGCCAAAGATATCAAGCAGATGCAGCAAGTTGAAGTTATAATTGCACCCTCTTTGCTGACAGAAGGGAAGGTCTACCAGAAAGCACAGCAGTTGGGAATGGGTAAATAGACCCACTGCCTTATTTGCGTTCCTTAAAAAATTCCGGACTCCTGCTCGGAGGACTGGAAAATCTAAAGCTGTCGCTTAGAATAGAGAAAGCGGAGACGCAAGTTTCCGTTCACTCCTCACACCACACTCCGCCCGGACTACTGTTCGGGCGGTTCCTTATTTAGGGTTAAAATAATCGCCTGCCTGCCTGCAGTCAAACCCACTGATTCGTCAATTATGTCTAAATGTATACCTTTTGAGTCAGAAGATGTCTGTTTTGCCTATGGTAGAATTTGCTAAAAATTAGAAACAGTTACGCTAAGGATTTCTAGGCATGTCAGCAGCCGCACAAGTTACAGACGCTTCGTTTAAACAAGAAGTACTTGAGAGTGAAGTTCCCGTTCTAGTAGATTTTTGGGCACCCTGGTGCGGACCTTGCCGGATGGTTGCGCCTGTGGTGGAGGAAATTGCCCAGCAGTACGACGGTCAAGTAAAAGTAGTCAAACTTAATACCGATGAAAACCCTAACGTTGCCAGCCAGTATGGGATTCGCAGCATTCCCACGCTCATGATTTTCAAAGGCGGTCAACGGGTGGATATGGTGGTGGGTGCGGTTCCCAAAACCACTTTGGCAAATACTTTGGAAAAGTATCTCTAACCACTTTTTCCAAGTAACAATGGCTAAACCGTCAGTATAGTTACCTATTTTTTCGGGAACTAGACGCTTATCAACCCAGACGCTCTGTGCTGGCTGGGGAGTTCTGCTTGTCATTTGTCTTTTTTGCTCGCCTTCTTGAGCCATTCAGTAGGTGGTTCCAAATCACGAACGATATGCACGACCTGCAAAAACCCGTTTTCTACAAGAAAACGGGTTTTTTTGAGGAGTTCGGCACCATTAATGGCAGCTTCAACCTTTCCGATAGACAGGCGCTGAGAGCCGGTTGGGGAGAAAAATCGTATAGAATGATACCAGTGGCGGCGATGCTGGGGCGAATCTCGTTAGAATAAAGTGCCGCTGGTGCTTGCATAAATTATGACCATTACTCCTCCTTCTAATGCCCTTGAGTCGCTGGAATCAGACGTAGCCGATCTAATTCACCAGCTGCCGAAGCTGAAACATGGGAAATGGATACAACGGGCGCTGTCAGTGCTGGTGCGACTGGCTGGGGAGGAAATCGACCGGCTGGACTGGAAAATCTTGAGCGCTTCTTTGCAAGATATGGAGCGGGCATTTCAAGTTTTTTATCCTTATCGGCACGTCCGCAAAGTAACGATTTTTGGTTCGGCTCGCGTTGCGCCCGATAGTCCCGAATACCTCATGGCGGTTGAGTTTGCTCGGCGTGTCACCCAGCTGGGTTATATGGTGATGACGGGTGCCGGTGGAGGGATTATGCAGGCGGGAAACGAAGGCGCTGGAGCTGAAAAATCGTTTGGTTTGAATATTCAGCTACCTTTTGAACAGGGAGCAAACCCGTTTATTGAAGGCGATCGCAAGCTGATTCCTTTTAAGTATTTTTTCACGCGGAAGCTGTTTTTCCTGCGAGAAAGCGATGCGATCGCTCTGTTTCCAGGTGGGTTTGGCACCCAGGATGAAGCTTTGGAATGTTTGACGCTTTGCCAAACGGGCAGATATGGCCCCGTACCGATGGTATTAATTGACCGTCCTGGCGGCGATTATTGGCAAGCATGGGATGCTTATATTCGCAAGCATTTAGTCGAACCCGGTTTAGTTAGTCATGACGATCCGAGTTTATACACAATTACAGATAACTTAGAGGTCGCTTGTGAAGCGATCAATCGCTTTTACCGGGTTTATCATTCCAGCCGCTATGTTGAGGATAAATTTGTCCTCCGTCTTAAGTCTGAAGTATCGGATGCAGAGGTTGAACAGCTGAATGCTGACTTCAGCGACATCTTGGTGAAGGGACGAATTGAAAAAACTCAGGCATTACCCGAAGAGGCAGTGGATGAAACATTAGATTTGCCTCGTCTAGTTTTGTACTTCAACCAACGGGATTTGGGGCGCTTGTACCAGATGATTTCTACAATTAACCGCATGGGAACTCCCCCACCCTATGTGGCAGCGCATCCAGAGCGCAAGTAACCAGTTCAGTCAACCTAAGCCGTGTACGTTGAGTAACGTTGCCTGATTCGTGAACCGTATTGCATTAGCCATTAGCTATCCGGTAACTGACTACTGACACCGATATAGCTGATAAGGAACCCCGATTCGGTAGTGCTGAGTGGAGTCAATCGTACAACTCGTTGGCTCGGCAAGTGCCAAATACTGGGGATAATCCACCAGCTTGAGTCCAGGGGCAACCACCCACAAGTTCAGCGGCGATTTTAAAGGAGTTGGGATGCCAGACAGATGTTGCCAAAGGGCATCATAACTAGGTTTCGCGTTTAAGAAAGCAAAGTAGGCTTTCTCTCCCTCCGGCTCAAAACTACCGACGCCAGGTGCCCGGATTTTATCGACTGCCAGGGCAAAGCTTAACCCTAAAGCGACATCCTGGGAATCGTTGTATCCCACCACAACCATCAGGGGAACGGTCGGTTCTAAGTTCATGTGCTGGGCGACTCGCAGGGGGTTAAAGGGCTTTAAGAATGCCAGGTTAGAAACGACAAAGATGCTGCTGAGAAGGCAAACTAGCAGTAGAAATGAGGACTCAGGACTCAGGAGTAAGTATGGAGTGTTGCTTTGCTGCTGAGTCCGGGCATTTCCATCAGAATTTTCTTGTGCATCCTCACTCCGCAATTCTTTTACCGCAGTCCCGATTGTGAGGATAGCTCCCAAAAGGGCGCACAAAGCTGGGTAATAGACAAAGTGATAGCGAGGGGCAATGGTGATGTCTTTGTCCAGCAGGTAGATAATGGCAAAGAATTGCAGCAGCACGCAAAGGGTGAAACTACCCAAGGTGAAAATTGCTGGGTAGGAGAGGGTGGAGAGGGTTTTAAAGCGACTTGGATTTGCTTGCGTGCGCCCTCCAGAGGTGGTTAATTGCCTCTTTACCTTAAAAGCATCAAAAATTTGCCATCCCAGCCAAAAGCCAAACAGAAGCATCAGCAGCCCCGATGGAATCGCCATCCATAGAGGCTGATCTTCTACGGGTAGCGCGATCGCCATCAGCAGCCAACCGATCAAAGTTTGATATAAAGGAGCAACATTATGGGGAGACGGAAGCCAACTGGTTTCCGAACGTCCAGAATGTCCCAGCAGTACCGGCAACCAAGGCATAAAGCTGAGTAAAATCCCCAAGATTGTCAGACCCAGCGCCACCCAAGTGTGAATTTTAAGCGATCGCCGCCGCTGGTAAAATATCGCTAGGAGCGTCACCAACTGCGCCACAAAAGCCAAGACAAAAAAGTAGTGGACGTAGAAGGCAATACTGTTGACAACGCCCCAGCCAAGCCAAACGCGCCATCTCGTTTGCCGATTCTTTTCCAGGTCTTGCTGAATTTGAATTAATCCCAGCAGTGCCAAGGTAATCAGCAGTATCGGTAGGGTATAGTGCCGTGCTTCTTGGGAAAGATAGACGCCAAAGGGGGAAACCGCCATAATTGCGGCGGTCATCAAACCGGCGGCGGGAAAGAAGGCGATGCGACCCAGCCAGTATATTGCCGCGATCGCTCCTACTCCGAAAATCGCAGGTAGCGATCGCAAGTCAGTGCTGAGGGAAGAGTGCTGATGGCTGAGTATTTTTAGCCAGCCGTGCATCAGGCAAAAAAATAGGGGAGGATGGGTAGACTGAGTCGCAAGTGTATGAGCAATTTCAGCACAGCTAACGTCTGGCTTCAGGGTAAAAATTTGCTTTAAGGTTGATAGGGGAAAAACTACGTTGAGCGGGACATCATCGTAAGTACGTCCCAAACTAAATAACGCTGTAATCACCTCATCTAGCCACAACGGTTTCAGGTCAAGATGCCAAAACCGCAAAGCAGCGCCCAAGACAATTACCCCAGCTAGCGCTAAATAATGTAAAAAGAACTTTAGGCGATTCATGTTTTTCCGTTGTCAGTTGCTAATTGGTAAAAAGTTTTAAGTGTTAAATTTTGAGTTTGGAATTAAAGAATTCTCTTGTAACTCAAAACTCAGACGCGATCGATCGCGTCTCTACTCAAAACTCAGACGCGATAAATCGCGTCTCTACAAGCCATTAGCTGTTTAGCCAGTCTTCCATTAGCCATGAATGACGATAATCTAATTCACCCAGATGGTACAGCAGCCCAAATGGTGCCGGATTTGGCTCAGCCGTCGCTGGCAGCAGTGCGCGAACAGGCAATGCAGCGACTCCGCAATGGGTTGCGAGCGGGGCAGCAAAGCATGGCTGACTGGCGAGGCGGCCCTTTAGCGGTTTCTGCCGTACCCGGTGCAGGTAAATCTACCGGGATGGCAGTAGCGGCGGCGTTAGCGATCGCTCGTTACCAATTGCATACTCGACGCTATTTAGTCGTTGTCACCTTTACTCGCTCGGCGGCGGCAAATATTAAAGCCAAGATTCGCCAGTGCCTGCGGGAGGATTTGCGACTACCGCAAACTGGCTTTGTTGTCCATACGTTGCACGGTTTGGCACTGAATATTGCCACCCGTCATCCAGAGCTATCGGGTTTGAATTTGGAAACTGTAACTTTGGTTTCTCCGAACCAAAGTCACCGCTTGATTCGGGACTGCGTAGAGCGATGGATGTCCCACAATCCTGGGCGCTATTCCACGCTGTTAGAGGGATGGCAATTTGATGGGGAAGAAACCGAGCGGTTGCGCCGTCAGGCAGTTTTACGCACCGAAGTCTTGCCAAGTCTTGCCAACACAGTAATTCACGAAGCAAAAAGCTCTGGATTGTTACCGGAGAATTTGTGGGAACTCGCAAGACAGACGCCGGATGATTATGGAATTTTGAGCGTAGCTGCCGGGTTGTACGAGCAATATCAAGCTTTATTGCGATCGCGCGACTTGATCGACTACGACGAAATGATTCTCGGTGCCCTGCGGGTGCTGCAAAACGAAAGCGCCCGCCAACTTTGGCAAAACCAAGTCTTTGCCGTCTTTGAAGATGAAGCCCAAGACTCTAGCCCCCTCCAAAGCCGACTGTTAGAAATTCTCGCCGCTCAACCCGCGAACAATTCCCCAGTCCTCAACTTGGTGCGCGTGGGAGATCCCAACCAGGCGATTAACTCCACCTTCACCCCCGCCGATCCGATTTACTTTCGTCGCTTCTGCGAAGCCTGCCAAGCCCAGGAACGCTTGGCAACGATGGATCGCGCGGGTCGGAGCAGCCAGACAATTGTTGACGCCGCGAACTTCGTCCTGGAGTGGGTGAATCGCACCTATGGGAGGAGCCGAGAGTCAGTGGTAGGGGCAAAGCATTCGGCGGATCGATCTGGGCAACAGGCGACCCATTCAGATGCGAATGCTTCGCCCATCCAGCAGTCAAAATCCCCCCAAAACCCAACCGAACTTCCCTTTCGTCCCCAAACAATTCTTCCCGTTGACGCTGGCGATCCCCAATCTGACGCCAACCCCGAACCAACGGGTCGAGGATTGGAAATCTACACCCCCCGCGACATTTACCACACCGTCCAGTTGATCGGAGAACGGACGATCGAATTATTTGAGAAAAATCCCCAAGGTCGGGCGGCGGTTTTGGTGCGGGAAAATCGGCAAGCCCGATTTGTGGCTGAAAGGCTGAGTTATCTGCATCAGCACCAGATTGAGGTGTACGATGTTTCCCAGAGCGATCGCCACTCTAACGTCCCCACCGAAATCCTCGCCCTCCTGCAATTTCTCGATCGCCCCCACTCCCCCGACTACATAAAAGCCGCACTAGAAGTACTCGTACAGCGCCAGCTGATTCCCACCCAAGACCTCAACGCCCTCGCCACCTTTCCAGAGCAATTTCTCTATCCCGGCCCTCTCGACCCTCCCCAAACGCCACCCGTGCATCAGGCGGGGCGGTACTGTCGCAGTTTGCTTCGCGCCCGCTTGGAACTGCCACACTACCAATTGCCAACCTTTCTAGCTCTCACCTTAAAATACGACCCGTCCGAATTGGCCACAGCGGATAAATTAGCCGAACGTATCGCCCAGCAAACCTACGGCAACAGTTCCATGAGTTCCACCCTGGAAGTCTTAAGCGAAATTGTGAATTCCGAACGCTTTGAACCCGTAGAAACTGAGGACACAGACGCCCGCTATATCCGCGCCGGTCAACTCACCATCATCACCATGCACAAAGCCAAGGGACTGGACTGGGATTATGTCTTTATGCCGTTTTTGCACGAAGATAGCATTCCCGGCAGTCCTTGGGTGCCCACAGCCGCCCAATTCCTGGGCGATTTTACCCTAGCAGAGGTCGCTAGGGCACAGATTCGCGCCAGTCTCCACGGTCAATATCCCTTACCCCCAGCACCCGCAGCCTGGGAACAAGCGGGACAGCTCAAAAACGCAGAGGAATTCCGCCTCCTCTACGTGGCGATGACACGGGCGAAGCGCTTACTCTGGATGGCAGCTGCTCAAAAAGGACCTTTCCGCTGGAACACTTTCAACTGGAATAATCAAGACAATTTACAGGAGAAAAAACCGTGTCCGGTGATACCAGCGTTGAAGAGTCGCTTTCCTAAAGCGGTGGTTGCTTTGTCTAGGATGCCGAGTTAATCTGCTTTTTTTGTTGGCGCTTGAGTCTTGAAGTTGCACCGAAAGCACCAAATGCCAGTAAACCCAATACAGAACCTGGTTCGGGAACCGAAGCGGTTTGAGTGGCGGTTAGATAACTAAGGTTGTCAAATCCCCATGAACCTGAATCGTTAGTGAAATCTACAACTGCCCGTTTTACAGGGGTTCCGCTGTAGGTAAAAGTAGTGCCTAAAACACTATCTCTAATCGGGGAGGGAAACTCATCGATGAGTTCTTCATCCAGAGTCAACTCGCTAATACCAACAGAAGTGAAGTCTTCGTCAAAGAGTTGGACGGTTAATTTGGGTATAGGCTGAAATTGAAAATCCCCTAGCTTCGCCACGTCGAACATAATATTAGAGGTAGACATGGCGAAGTCAAGTGTTAACATTCCCAGCGCACCGATTTCTAAGACGGGGGGTGATAAATCAAGTCGAGCAAATGCTCCAGGAATGCCTGTTAAACCTCCGAGATTCAATTTTCTGACAACATTGTAGGTGGCAGCAGTTGAGTCTTCTCCATTTACTTTAAAGTCGAATGTAACGCCCTTAACACTTAAATCATCTACTGGTTGAGTCGGCAACTCATCAAAAGTTAATGTGGTTAATGTAGCAGCTTGCACGCTTTTAGGTGCCATCAGTGCAGATAAGGAAAAGCAGACTGTGCTGAAGACTAAGGCTGAAAGTGTTTTTCTGAAGGTAGCCATACAAGCCATTTCTCAAAAATTGTAGAAGTTGCGAGTGGGGATGGGTAAAAGTGGAAGGCGATGTGGAATGCGATCGCTATCTATCTATAAACAGTCAAAATTGCATACACTCTCACCCCAAAGACTGATTAAAGTCATTCTTTAAATTGACACGATCGAGTTGTACGGGTTGCTTCAGATCGATCGGGAGCGCAAGTATAGCAATAGACCATTGGGCACGCGGTAGCGATCGCATAGGGTAAAAAAATGATCAAATCAATGATGATTATTGGGGGCGTGACCTTATTAGTCGCGCTAGGAAGTCTCTTGTTTAGACCGCGCGATACTCAATGGGTCAAAAACTTGAACCGACCTAGTTGGCTTGTCTTTGAGCCTCTGATTCCGTTTATCTGGACGATTGTTTTTGCAGGCGGAGCTTTATCAGCAACCATAATTTGGGAACAAGATCCAGGTAGCCTGAAAACTTCGTTATTAATGGCACTTTATCTACTATTGGAAATTGTCACAGTCGCTTACATTCCTACCACGCTCAGACTCCGTAGTCTCACAGTCGGTACGATATTAGGGGGATCTGGCGCAATTTTAGGAATTCTTTTGGCATTGGTTGTATTACCTATTTCTGGATTAGCTGCTCTTTTATTACTCCCCTATGTGCTTTGGAGTCCGGTTGGAACTTATACGACTTGGGAGATGATTCAACTGAATCCTGAGTCTATATAGTTGGGAGTTTCTAAGCTGGTTTCAAATCTATTTGTAAAAACGCGAATTTTGCGTCTCGACAGTCGGCGAAGGCAGACTTCGTTTGATAAAAGCTCTCGCAACTTCTGCCCCCCTTCAAAAAAAGGGGGGCAGAAGTTGCGATTACGAACATCGCCAGGTACTTTCTCTCAACAAACCATGATGAATTTCCAACAAATATTCGGTACAGAACCAGAAATCGAAGCCAGCGCACCAGGACGAGTAAACCTACTAGGCGAACACACTGACTATAACGATGGATTTGTCCTCCCGACAGCTATCCCCCAAAAAACGACGGTACAATTGGGTTTTAGCAAAGATGAACAGCACCACTTTTACTCTGCGGAACTTGATGAAAAAGTAGACGTTTTAGAAAGCAGTCATACGCCGTCTAGTTTCGCAAGTTATATATTTGGGTGTATCCGACTTTTAGAACAGGAAGGTAATACCATCGCGCCGATTAATGTGTACGTTACATCCTCCGTTCCTATCGGTTCAGGTTTGTCTAGTAGTGCGGCGCTGGAAGTGGCGACTCTCAGAGGATTGCGATCGCTTCTTTCACTGACTCTTGATGATGTGCAAATCGCCCAACTCGCACAGCAGGCGGAAATTCACTATGCTGGCGTGCAATGCGGGATTATGGATCAGATGGCGTCGAGCCTTGCTGACACCGATTCGATGCTGTTTCTGGACACGCGATCGCTGGAACGTCGAGTTCTTCCTTTCCCAAAGGGAGCAGAAGTTGTGGTAATCGATAGCGGCGTACCTCGTACCCTGGCGGCAAGTGGCTACAACCAGCGACGTGCTGATTGCGAGGAAGCAGCGCGGTTGTTGGGAGTGAAGGCGCTCAGAGATATTACCGATCCGCAAGCTGTAGAGTCTTTACCCGAACCGCTGCGGCGTCGCGCTCTTCATGTGGTTACAGAGGATAATCGGGTGCTGGAGGCGATACAGGGAGTCTCTGCGGAGCGCTTTGGCGAGTTGATGAATGCTTCTCATGCCAGTTTGCGAGACGATTACGAAGTTTCTGTGCCAGCGCTGGATACGCTGGTGAGGATGTTGCAAGAAACCCGTGGTGTATTTGGCGCACGCTTGACGGGTGCTGGGTTTGGGGGCGCTTGCGTTGCTTTGGTGGAGGTGGGGAAGGCGGAAGCGATCGCCCAAAACGTACTTCAACGCTACAACGGATCGGGCTACACCGGGCGGATTCTGGTTCAGTAAGGGTTAAGAGCGTTCTACACTTTATACACTAAGGGTAAGGGCGAGCCGCCATCATCGCCATCACATTGATGAACTGTTTTCCGGGGATGGCGATCGCTTCATCGGTTAAAAGTTGCCCGAATAAGCGATGTGAATTTCTCCCTAGCGATCGCATTTCAAAAGGGCAAACCTGCTATGATTCTGCCTGAGATTTGAAATTTATAACTTGTCTAATCAGCCTAAATAGTGCTAACTTTATAGATTGTGTCGAATTAAAGACCATCCATGCCTAAACTGAAAACCCGTAAAGCAGCGGCAAAGCGTTTTAGAGCCACCGGCAGCGGCAAAATCGTCCACCGCAAAGCCTTCAAAAGTCACCTGCTACAGCACAAGAGTTCTGACCGAAAACGGCGGATATCTAAAATGGCTCTGGTGCATGAACGCGATGAAGAAAATGTGCGCTTGATGCTGCCCTATTTGTAAGGAAGCAATTTGCTTTCTGTGACGAGTCTCTAGTCAATTGCTAATGACTAATGACTAATGACTAATGACCACCGATCAATAACAACTAATAATTAGCCATGACACGGGTAAAACGCGGTAACGTTGCTCGCAAACGCCGCAAAAAAATTCTCAAACTAGCCAAAGGCTTCCGAGGTTCCCACTCAACTTTGTTCCGGACAGCCAATCAACAGGTAATGAAGGCGCTGCGTAACGCCTACCGCGATCGCAAGAAGCGCAAGCGCGATTTCCGCAGCCTCTGGATCGTCCGCATCAACGCCGCAGCACGTCAGCACGGCATTAGCTATAGCCAGCTGATAGGCAAATTGAAAAAGGCGAATGTCCAGATTAATCGCAAGATGCTAGCGCAGATGGCTGTTCTCGATCCAGCTGGCTTTGACAAAGTGCTGCAACTAGCTACACAGGCTCAAGGGTAAAGGATGAAGGATGTAGGGCTTTGCCCTTCCCGAAGGGTGGGATGAAAGATGAAGCTCGCCACTCGTCTGTTGCCGCTCTCTCTCGTTCCCAGGCACCGCCTGGGAATGTTTTTTCTTTTGCTCTTTGCCAGTATAAAAACGCCAAATTTAGCGGTTGCCGCCGAGCTAAAAGAGATTGTGGAGCGCGGCTACCTAATTGTTGCAGTTAAAGACAATGTCCGTCCCCTGGCTTTTCGGGATGGGGAAGGCAAACTGCAAGGGCTGGAAATTGACATTGCCCAGCGTTTGGCAGTAGAACTTCTGGATAAACCCGATGCTGTAAAGTTGCAGCCGGTGGCGAATCGAGATCGGCTCTCGGTAGTGCTGGATGGAACGGTCGATCTGACGATCGCTAGGGTGACAGAAAATTCTTCGCGCGATCGCTTGGTCAACTTCAGCATTCCCTACTACCTAGACGGCACCGCTTTAGTCACCCAGGACGCATCCTTACAAAGGCTTAACGATCTGCAACAGAGAAAAGTCGCCGTTCTGAAAGGATCGGATACGATTTCTACGGTGCGCTATCTTATCCCCCAAGTTCAGCTAATTGGCGTCGATTCCTACGAACAGGCGCTCATGCTCCTAGAATCAGGTGACGCCGATGCCTTTGCCGCCGATGCCAGCATTCTGTGCGGCTGGGTGCAGGAATATCCCCAGTACCGACTGCTGCCAGTACGCTTGTCAGGAGAGCCGCTAGCGGTGGTGATGCCCAAAGGGTTACAGTACACTCAGTTGCGGCAACGGGTGAATGATGCGATCGCGCGTTGGAAGAGAGAAGGCTGGCTACAGGAACGGGTTAAGTATTGGGGACTACCCCAGAGCGATACCAACCGATTGTAGAAAACTTCCGCTAGGGCAGCTGTGGCGATCCTCCTCTGCCGCAACCAAGTCCCATAATGAATAGAGAAGGCAAATTAATCTCTGTATTTGAAGGGCAATGGATAACTCTCTGGCAATTTTTTATCTTTCCTTGTTGCTGGCACTGCTTGCCGTTGCCGGTTGGGCAGTTGTGCGCCAGGTTTTCAAAACCCGCAAAGTTGAAAGTGTCCTCTCCCGGCTGCAAAATAAGCTGCAAAACGACAAATGCACAACCCAAGAGTATTACGAACTGGGCAGCATCTATTTAGATAAAAAACTTTACACGCAGGCGATCTCGCTGCTTCAAAAAGCTCTCAAAGCTGAGGATGCTGGCGAAGAAACTCTCGCGCCTATCTACAATGCCTTGGGCTTTGCTTACTTCTCGCAAGAGCAGTACGACGTAGCGATTCGCAACTACAAAGAAGCCTTGAAGATAGTTCCAGATTATGTCACGGCGCTCAATAATCTGGGTCATGTTTACGAGAAGAAGAAGTTAACCGCTCAAGCGTTGGAAAGCTATGAGGAAGCGCTGAAGCGCGAGCCTGACAATGCCACCGCCAAGCGCCGCGCCGAATCCTTGCGGAAACGGTTGGTTCCCTCTACTTAAGACGCTTTTTCATCAATGAGGCTCTGCCTCCCGTGAAACTTTGTAGGGGCGGAAAGCTTTGCGCCCCTAGAGTTTTATCGGTAGCAATTTATCAGTAATATTCAGTCTGGACGGAGTATTGATTAACTTACCTAAAATTTAGTATTCTTCAGGTAATTGTAAAGCGCTCTCAGATAAATTTCAATTTTCTCTCGTAGCGTCACCGAAGATAAATAACTTTTGACAAATTCTTGACATTCCTCCTCAATTCCTCCAGAACGGCTATACATACCCAAACCTGTTGCCAACAAGTTATTGGTAAACTTAGAAAGCGATGGAAATTTCTTCTTTATCCAATAAGCTGTAAGGACAATTATTCTGGCTTGCACCTTTTGTTTATCCTTCCTCATGGAATAGGCGTTAGAGCCATGTACTCTATAAAGAGCTAATTCTTTATCAAAAATTAGCCCTTTACTCAGTCCTATTGCAGTAAATTCCAAATAACCATCATTAAGACCAATTCTCTTGGCTTCAGGCATTGGTAAAATCTGCTGTAGAAGCGATCGCCTAAAGCAAAGAGCTGTGGTAGAAGGAAGATCGTCTAATTTATCCTTCAGTTTGCCCTTTTTTATGTGTTCTCGCAGATCGTATTCGCGTTTGGGATTTTCATCACCTTTTTTACTAATAGATGCAGCTTCATTGCCATTTTTAGTAAGAGAAGGTTTACCCTCAGCATCCACCCACTTAAGCGAGTGGAAACACCATCCTAAATCTGCGCGATCGCTAAACGCATCTACAACTTCTGCCACTTTTTCTGACACATAGATATCGTCAGCATCTAAAAAGCAAATAATATCTCCAGTACTCGCGGCAAAACCAGCATTAAAAGCCGAAGCTTGTCCCCCATTTTCCTTTAGCACTGGGGTAATTTTATCTTTATAACTGGCAATAATTTCCCGTGAATTATCAGTAGAACCGTCATCTACTACAATTACCTCAGTGTGAGAATAACTTTGGTTGAGAGCGCTGTCAATCGCTTCCGCCAAGAAACGAGCATAGTTGTAGTTGTTGATGAGAATGCTAACTTTAGGATTATTGTTCATGCTTTAGCCTCTTCAATATTTTCAAATTTCATCCGTCGTCATGTTACTTTCTTCCCTCTCAAAAATTACTGAATCTGTAGGTTGGCTTGAGGAACGAAACCCAACGTTCCTTACTGGGGATCGTTCCTCAACCATTCCCTACAAATTTTTTCTAATTAAAGTAGAAACAAAGAAATAAAATCCCGTTAATTAACATTCAACACCTGCCGATACGCTGCTAGAGCGTTTAAAAGAGAGTATTCCGCAGCCTTTCGCCGTAAAGCTTCAGAATTTGCAGGCTCCTCTAAAGTGCTAATAATAGCCTCTGCCATACCCTTAACATCTCCCACAGGTACTAATTTTCCATAGCGACCCTGTTCTAAAATCTCAGCAGGACCACTTTCGCAATCAGTAGAAACAACCGTGGTTCCTCCAGCCATCGCCTCAATTAATACAGTAGGCAATCCCTCAAATAAAGACGAGAGAACGAACACCGCCGATGCAGCCATGTAAGCATAAGGATTCGCCACAAACCCAGGTAAAGCCACAACTTCTGTTAAACCTAGTTCCTGCACCAAAGCCTCAAGCTGGGGTCGTTCTTTTCCCTCACCCAAAATCATCAACTTTACCGGACGATGCTGCTGCACTTGAGCAAAAGCGCGAATCAGCGTTGGGAAATCTTTTTGTTTTTCCAAGCGTCCTACACCCAAAATCACCGGAGGTGAATCCGGTTTAAACCAAGGATGATCCAAAGGTTCAGCAACTTTTTTAAAAAGTTCCGGGGTAACAACTGGGTTGTAGATTACTTTAACCAGTTCCTTAGACAAACCCAATTTTATTAAATCATCCGCCGCCCCTTGAGATACTGTAACAACTGCATCAGCCCACGGGTAAAACCAGCGTGCCAAATAAGGTGAAATTCGCCTTTTGAGTTGAGTTGAATTTTGAGACTCTATTGAAAGAGTGTTATGCACGCTAACTACCATTCGAGTAGATACGCCACCTATTTTTCGACTCCACAAAGCCACCAAGTTTGTATCTTCCAAAGCCGAAAGTAAAGCTTGCGGTTTGTTTTCTTTTAGATAGCGTACCAGCGCGGGAAGACTGGTTATTAGCCGCTTACCCTGCAAGTCTATGATGTTTACTTCTGGCGGAACCAAAGACAAAAAAGGTCCTTCGACCTTAACTAAAACTAAGTCTACGCTTAAACCTTGCTCGATAAAACCACGAGCCAAATTAACAAGCACTCTTTCAACGCCACCACCTTCCAGGGAGGTGAGAAAAATTGCCACATTAGACATCTTAAATCCGGCAATAAATTTTTACTAATCTTAATGAGCAAAAACTCTATTGTATACCTTTGTAGAGTTTAAGCAATTCTCGGTCAGAAAGAACGCGATCGCTCTTTGTCCCAATAAAATAATATCCTGATGCTGCATCAAATGTACCGGGCTTATCAATTAAGAAATAGTCAAAATATTTTAACCAAAAGGAAGTCAACCTGGTAAAAGCTTTCACCGCAGATTTTGCCGCATCAGACTTCACGAAACTCAAAAGAAAGTATTGATATGACCAAGCTAATGCCATTCCCGGACCACACACTGCGCCACTAGAAACTTCTTCAAACTTGCGGAACAAACGGCGATGTCCTAAATGGGTGAAGCGAGTAAAATCATATCTTCCCATGTGTACTTGTTGCATAAAGGGAGTTTCTGCGTAAACTACTCCACCTTTTTTAAGTACCCGATAAATTTCTTCTACACATCGGTTCGGATCTAGAACGTGTTCGAGTACAGCTTGTACAATTACCCCATCAAACGAGTTATCAGCAAAGGGTATGTCGTGAGCGTCACAGATTAATGCTGTACAAGGACCAAAAGAAACATCACTGCTAACAATTTCCAGATCGGGATTGGAAAAAACAGCTTCCATTCCATCTCCCACTATACCCCCACCAACTACCAAAATCTTAGGCTTTTCATTCTGCTTCATCACCACCTTTAAAAACTGGTTATAATTTGCTTTTCCCTTGATATTGGCATGAATATCCGGAAGTAGATTTGCAATAACCTTTTTCAATTTTGACTGGGATTGAAAATTGAAAGTTGTATCTTGACGATTTAAAAAGTCGCTAAAAGAAAAGATACTTGAAGACTCATTGATTAAAACAGGTATCCCATCAACCACAGGAAAACGAGCTTTACACTCAGAATTTATACATTCAAATTCCTCCTTGACCAATTCTAACTTTGAGTGGCAAATTGGACAATTGAGCAATTGTTGCGTATTTTCCGATAACTTCATCTGGGTATTCATGAAATAATCCCTCTATTTTTGATTGGTAGTACAAAGTAATTTCTCTGACGAAATGCATAACCAGCTTACCCTGATATTTTGTTATCTCGTTCCCAGGCTGAGCCGGGAAATGCTTACTGTGAGGCTACGCCTCACATTCTCCGCAAGTCTTTTGGTTGTGAGGGTGGAGGTACCTCCCGTTCCAGCGTACCCAGGCTCAACCTGGGTACGAAAAACATTAAGGAAAGCTTTCTATACCTGTTTGACTAACAGTTTCTTCCCTGAATCTTTCGCTTTCTTTCCTAGTTTTTACCGCTTGGACATTTCTTAAAGAGAAAGTGATTGAGACAAATAAAACCCAATAAATAGAGTTTGGTTCAACAATCGTACTCTCGGTGTAATTATACATAGGCAAGAACGTTAAGTAGATTAGAGGCCATAGAGCTTCTGATGTTTTACTTGAACGCACGTATTTTATTGCCCGTATATAAGCAAAAGCCATACTAAGCACAAAAAACAAGGCTCCTAATAAACCAATTTCTACTCCTATATTGTAAAAGCCATTGTGAGCCTGATACACCCTGTAGCGAAGTACGCGCCACACATAATCTGACTCTCCTCCCTCTATCCAAAACGCTTGATACCCATAACCAAACCAAGGACGCTCCCAAATTTTATGCATGACAGCTTCCCAAATCTCTGTACGACCGCTGAGGGTAGGATCTTTCCCTAAACTAAACAGCAAATTGTCCCAACTGGCTACAGTAAATGTAGCCATACTTCCACCTATTAATATCAAAGTGATGAACAAGGGAATTGCCAGGTTATCGCTCCATCGCAAAGCTCTATACAGAGGTAACAGAATTATCAGAGTAAGAAAGATAACCAGGGCAGTTTTTGAAGTTGAAAGTATAATTAGAGCAGCTGCCAGACCAGCAACACCAAACGCAAGGTAGCGGTACTTGTTGCGAAGATCCAGAGCAGCGAGTAAGGGAGGAAACGCACATACAAGCATCAGCCTAGCAAAGAGATTTTTGTGTAACAATGGTCCTCGCCAAGCTCCCGAATGAGTCCCATTTTCTATTCCTGCCCCTCGCAAACCTAGCGTATACAATAAGCTAAATACTGCAACTATACCCAACGCCCACGCTATTATTTTTAATTGCTCTTTTAAGCTAAAGCGGGAAGCAAGATACAATCCAAATAAGGTTGTTATTAATGTAAATATGCCAGCTTTTCTCGATATAGCTGGGAAATCAGACCACAGAAATGAGGTGACAATAAGTCCTATCAAAACTAATAAGAATGGGTCTCTCAGAGCAGGGCGAACAACACTTTTGAACCGGGCAATAATAAAGAATAAAGTTGTCGCATAAATCCCATATTGTAGCAGTAACACCATACGGTCAAAGGAGGACGAGACGTAAAAACCGTATCCTGGTACGCCCTCAGACACATTGTAATAGCTGGCAAAATTCAAGACACCTGTGAAGACTACCAGGGTAAGAATGGCGAATCTTTTTTCAACGAAGTTTAGGAGGGGATTTACAGTTTGAGCTGGTGACATAAGGAAGGAAAATTAATCGGAATTTTCTGATGAGCTGCTAATACCATTTTGGATTTTGGATTGACAAACCCTTGTCTGTAAAGGATTTCACAATTTTAATTGCAATTCCAAAATCCAATGGTATAACTTTTAACATTGAGAGTCCGTACTTGCGATCGCGCTAACTTCAAGACGCGCCTTCAGACTTTGCTCCCCTGATACTTTTAATGTAATCTCTCAGCTTTTGGTGCGTACTGGGCAACAAAGCCACCACTACTAATCCCAGCGCCGCCCACCATCCTAACTGATAAGCAAACAGAGCAGCAGCAAAAGCACTCCACCACAAGCCAGTCAGTCGATAGTCTGGGTTGCCAATATCCCGCACCAAGTAGAAGTGAATTACAAGGTAACTCGCCAGAGTTACTACCTCAGCCCAACCGTATCCTATTAATCCCAGGCGGGGTAAAAGCAAAAAGGCTGCTCCCGCAAAAAGAGCCATGTGTACGACGTGAAAGGCTGTAACTTCCCAGTTTCGCCGCAGAACGTAGAGTGCTGAGGAGTGCATATTAAACAGGGAGTTGGTCAGGTAGCCCAAGGCGATAAAAGGATAAACTTGTACTACGGGAAGCCAGCGATCGCCAAATACTAGAGGAATTAGCCAAGGACCAACCCAACTAACTCCGACTAACAGCGGTCCCACTGCTAATATCTGTAAACCCATGCCTTCAGTTACAGCCTTTATTAGGCGTTCTTTGTCCCCCTGCAAGCGGGAGAGGGTAGCGATAGAAATTCGCCAGGTTGCTGCCTTGACAAAACCAAGAATCTCGATAATGCGAATGGCTAAAGCCACGTATCCCACCGCTTCCGCCCCGGCGAACCTACCTACTAGCAAGGGGTTGATTAGGGTACGCAGTTGCCACACCCAAATTGATGCGGAGAAGCTCATGCTGTACCCCCACATTTGCTTAACTAAATCCAAGTTCCAGGCAAAGCGGGGACGATAGCCTGCACTCCAGTAGAGTAGTGCTAGAGTTTGAACTTGCTGTAGCCACCATCCAGCCACCAGCGCCCAAACTCCGGCTCCCCGAAAAGCCATTGGAAAGGCTATCACGTAGTAAAATAATTGACCGAGAAGTTCAATTAAAGCTACTCGCTTGTAATCTAGATTCCGCTCTAGCCGAGCCAGCGGTACTTGATTGAGGAGAACTACGGGAAGTCCCAGAAACAAGACTTGCGCTACCGGGCGAAACCCTTTGATGTTCACCCAGCTTTCTATTAAGGGAAGCGCCAAAAAAGCTAAAAGCATTCCGGCAACCGCTTGCAATAGCAGCAGGGTAAAAGCTTGGTGGTATACTCCTAGTTCTTCTTCCCCTTCCCGCCGCACCAGATAAACTTCAATGCCTAGCTGGCTGAGCATCTGAAGGTACAAAAATATACTGATAGCGGCAGCGTACAGTCCGTAGTTCTCTGGGCCGATGACCTTGGTAACTAGCATCACTCCCGCCAGACTGATGAATACTCCCAGTCCCTGACGCAGTACCAGGTAGATTCCTCCCCGCATGACTTGAGTTTTTAAGCTCATGCTTGTCGTCCCTCGAAGTAGCAAATATTGCCGGGAAAACCTTGATGTTCTACCAATGAAGACTTCCAGAAAAAGAGATTTATAGATAGCGATCGCAGCTTGGGAGTCTTTAGCGGCGCAAAATTAGGGAAAATCGGTAGAATGCTCATCATTTTTTTGAGCAGGTGGCTCAGCTCCAGCACATTTTTCTCCTCAGTTTGCCTTGGTTCGTCGCTACTGTATCAGTAGACTGCCTTCTACAGGTCGTCAGCATATTTCATAGAATAAATTAGTCAATTGCCAATAATGCTAGTACAGACTGGCAAAAATATCTCAGCAGCAGTTAAAGTTATTGTAATTGGGTGCCAATCTCTTGCTAAGCAAGCAAATTTAATTTACCACAGACAACAGCGTGCATTCGTGAGAATTTTCCCCCGAAGTTTAAAGCTTTTATAAAGACACTTAATATTTACACATTTGGCATTGAGCTATGGAAGGCTTGATAATTTTTCATTAGAACTTGAAATTTATGAGTAGATAACTCAATTATTCTCTGCAAAATGGCTGTAATCGTACCAGTATTTAGTCAATCATGATATTACAACTTCTCCATCGGGCTGTGGCTCCTGTTTTTATTGGCATTATGCTTGGGTGTACTGCTAGTAGCAACCAACAGCCGATTGTAGGCGCGGGTCTTGTGTCCGCACCGATTGCACCAACTTCCTACGTCGCTGGGGCAAATGGGTATCGCTGGGCTAACGTGTCGATAGGAGGCGGAGGGTTTGTAACAGGTGTCTACACCCACAACGCACAAAAGGATCTGGTTTATATCAGAACCGACGTTGGTGGCTTTTATCGCTGGAATGCCGAAGATAAAACCTGGATTCCATTAAATGACAGCTTCAAAAGTCAAGAGAAAACATATTACGGGGGAGAAGCGATCGCCACAGATCCCAACAACCCAAATATCGTCTACATGGCAGCAGGTAAATACTCCCAGTGGCAACCCAAAGGGTCAATCTTTAAGTCCACAGATCGAGGTAAAAACTGGACTAAACTAAACATAGACTTAGGGATGGACAGCAACGACGAGCATCGTTGGGCGGGAAAAAGGCTAGCTGTCAATCCAGCCAACTCCAACGTTATTTTCTTTGGTTCGCGGCACGATGGGCTGTGGAAGTCTGAGGATGCAGGCGCGACATGGGCAAAAGTCGCTTCTTTTTCCCCAACTTTTACCAAAAGCGTTGGCATTTTGGGCATTGTGTTTGACAACCAAGTACCAGGTTTAGTCTATGCCAATGTTTACGGAGACGGCATTTATCAGTCCACTGACACGGGTGTTACGTGGAGCAAAATAGCGGGAAGTCCAGCACAAGCACAGCGAATGGCTGTTGCTAACAACAGTATTCTGTATGTAACCCACATGGCAGGGGTTAGCAAGTATCAAAACGGAACTTGGAGCAACATCACCCCAGAAAAAAAACCAGCAGCTTTTAATGCTTTAAGCGTTAACCCTCTTACACCCAACGACGTACTGGTAGCCTTAGGTCAATCTACCTCTACTAAAATCTACAGAACCTCAGATGGTGGTGTTACTTGGAAAGAGTTAAAGGCATCGATAAAGCATACCGTTCCTTGGTGGGACGACTCCATGTTTTCCTTGTGGACTTCCGCGATTGAGTTTGACCCAAAAGTTCCAGGGAAAGTATGGTTAACTGACGGGTTTGGAATTTGGCAGACAGACAATATCAACGCCAATTCGGTCGTTTGGACTAACTATGAGCAAGGACACGAAGAGGTAGTTGCTTTTGCTCTAGCTGCACCTCCCAAGGGCGCACTCTTGTTGAGTGGGGTAGCCGATGTAGACGGTTTCTATCACAACAATGGACTTAACGCCTTTCCCGCCAAAAGGTTTGAAGGTATTTCTCCCATAAATAATGCCAATCGCGACACCTACGCGATCGCCTACTCCCAAAGCGACCCTTTGCGCCTCGTTCGCGTTGGCGGTTCGAGGTGGAACTCAACTTATACAGGAGCAACTTCAACAGACGGCGGATTAACATGGAAGAAGTTTGCGTCATTTCCGGCATCAATGCCACTGCGCGTAGCTATATCGGCAACTAACCCAAATTTGTTTGTTGTAGCTGTAAGTCTTGCTCCACCCCTACGCACCACCGATGGCGGCGCATCATGGAGTGCAGTGTCAGGACTACCTAATGGTCCAAAAGGCCCGTGGTATTGGGGTCAGCCCTTGGTGGCGGATAAAGTAGATGGCAATACTTTTTACTATTACAGCGACGGCAAAGTTTACCGCAGCACTGACACAGGTGCATCTTTCAGCGTTGTCAACTCATCCATTCCAACTATCGATCAATATGCTCAGTATGCGCTAAAAACAATTCCAGATGCGAAAGATGAAGTCTGGCTCAGCCTAGACTGGGAAGGTTTATTCCACTCCACAGACGGTGGCAAAACTTTCGCTAAGTTGCCTTCAGTAGAAAAGGCGCATTTGTTTACTTTCGGGAAACCGCAGACAGGAAGTACAACTCCGGCGCTTTATTTGTATGGAAAAATTTCTGGTCTGGGCGAGGGAATCTTCCGTTCTCTCGACAGAGGCAAAACTTGGATAAGCATCGGTTCTAGCCAAAATCCCATCGGTGGGGAGCCAAATGTGATGGAGGCGAGTTGGCAGCAGTTTGGCTTGGTCTTCATTGGCACCAATGGCAGGGGCATCTACTATGGAACTCCTAACGATTCCAAGGAGCAGGCTGCTTTATCTTCCGCGCCCGTACACGCAATTCGCCCCTGAATATTGGTCAAATTTATCCGCCAAGTACCAAGGCATTAGCCTTTAACAGATTTGGGAACCTCTAGACGGTTCTTCCGCGCTAGTAACACTTTCTGTTAAAGAATTATTTTGTAGTGCGGTTACTTCTGACAACACTTGCGAGACGAGAGATTCAACCATCATCAAGACTACCGAAAATGCCAATACTACGAAACCAGCAGCCGTGAAGATAAACATTATGCTCAGAGAAATTAGTTTCTTGATAAAGGCGTTCATTTTTATAAATAGCTTTGTTTACCCCTCTAGCATATAAAACAGTACGTGGCGTTGACATCAGTGAATTTCTTGAATTAATTGTAAAGAACTTCTTTATAAACCCGAAAACCTACGGGGATACTTTTAAGTATAATTTTCAACCAGTAAATTTAAGGGTTCGTGATTAATTTGTCCTGAAAGCTAAGTTTTATAACTTAATGGTGCTAGTACATACGTAATTGAGTGTAAAAATACGTGTCGCGCTTATAACATTGGTTAAGTCTGTGTTAACGGCTATTTTTCGGTAAAAGAAATTCAAATACAAAAAATAGTAGGGACGTACAGATAGCTGTGCGTCCCTACCACTGACGGAAAATATTAAGTTATATTGCAATCTAGATATGCAACAGCACTCTTAAGCCTTGGCAGGAGTGTTTGAAACTGGAATTGGTGGTTTTGCTGGCACAAACGTGGTGAGTGTGTTGTACAATTTCAACGTTTCGGCAGTAATCTGGTTCCAGGTATAGTTTGCTTGTACATAACTCTGGGCGTTTTTAGCCATTACCGCCAATTCCTTCTGGTGATTGATTGCCCATTCCAAGCTGCGGAGGCAGGAGTCTACATTTTTCACCTGGAAAAGCATCCCCCGGTCTTTGCCGATCAATTGCTGATGCACGGGAATATCACTACCGAGTACGGGAACACCTTCCTGCATTGCTTCCAACATTGATAGAGGTAATCCCTCCAACTCAGAAGGAAGTACAAACAATCCCGCGCCCCGAAGGATTTCTGCTAGACGGGGACCTCTAAGTTCACCTGTGAATATTATGTTCTTGTTATTCGCCGCCATGTCGGTTATCTTCGAGGTGAACTCATTGGTATCGCTGGTACCGCCCACCATGACGAGTTTCCATCCTTCTTGCTGAAGATTTTGGAAGGCTTTGATGAGTAAGTCGGGACACTTTTCCGGCACCAGTCTACCTAAAAATAGAATATAGCGTCCCTGTTCTAGACCTAGCGAAGTTCCATAAGCAAAAGTAGGGTCTGAATCACCCATATTTGAGGGTGCGTTAGGAATATAAATTGTCTCTTTACCGTAAGTTTGCTTAAAGTATGAGCGCAGTTCCTCTGAGACGACGATCATCTCATCAGAGAAGCGGACAGCAGCGCGTTCGCCGCGACGGATTAGGTCGCTAGAAGCTTTGTTCCATTTGGCACGTTGCCAGTCTAAGCCATGACAGGTAACAACAACTTTTGCCGAGGAGGCAATTTTTGGCATCCAGCTAAAGAGGGCTGGACCTAAAGCGTGGAAGTGAACAATATCATAACGCTTCGCATTGGAAGCGATCGCTCCCAGCGCCGAACTCAACAGAGCATCCATTCCCTTGACATTTAAGCTGGGTATGGAAACAACCCGCACACCATGAACATTATAGTGACTCAGTGAAACATTTCCGGTGTATGAGGAACGAGCAAACAAATCTACTTCGTGACCCTGTTCAACCACCCGCGAGTAAATTTCTTCACAGTGATGCTCGATTCCACCCTGTTTAGCAGGCAAGCCTTTCGCTCCAATTACGGCAATTTTCATTGTGAAACCCCGGTAAAGCTTTTATGATTAATCTGGTTGGTAGATAAATTCCGCTGTTGCCAGCGGCTTAACATATTGCTGTAGATATCACCCACGACAGTCTTGGCACTGTAAGGTTCGGCAGCCTTAACACAAGCCTCGATTGGATAATCTCCACTGTTGTGCAGTACCTTACGCAAGGCATCTGCAATTGCCGATGGTGTGCGCTCCTGGCATACCACTCCACTCTCAGCAGTGAGTAGATTTGGCGTTTCCCCGCATTGGGTTGTCACCACTGGCGTACCGCTGGCAAGTGCTTCGAGAACGACCATAGGAAGACCCTCATAGGCGCTAGTTAGTACAAAAACACTGCATACACGTTGCAACTGTGCAAGTTCTGCCTGGGCTAATGCACCCAGCAGCGTTACCTGTCCGGACAATCCAAGGCGGGAAATCTCAGAACGTAGCTTATCCTTTAAGTCTCCATCGCCTGCTATGAGGAGGTGAACATTTGCATCGTTCAGGGCGGCAATGGAGCGGATTAGCAGTACGGGATCTTTTTGGGCGTGAAGGCGACCAGCAAAGAGAATAAAGCGCGTATCTTCCGCTAAACCCATCCGTTGTGCAAGTGTGCGCCTACCTTCCTCTCGTTCATCGTCAGTTAATGGGTAGCAGATTTCGTTATCTACTGTGTTTTTGACGTAGGAAACGCGCTCTGCTATTTCTGGGTAACGCTGCTGGTAATGTTGCACCGAATCGGTGTTGCACGACAATATTTGGGAAAACTGGCTTACAAGATAGCGTTCGATAGCAAAATACGCTGCTGGAAAACGTTGCCACAAAATAGCATCTTTCTTGTCCGCAGAATTTACCTGCTTTTGAATATCGTTGTGAATAAAAAGAGTCTTTTCTCCTGACCAGTTGCGAGTAAAAAGCGTCGGTTCCAGCCTGTGAAAGTGCATGAAATCCGAACTCAAGTTACGATCCAAAAGGGCAGCCGTATATTTAATAGTGGTTGGTACTAATTTTTTAAAGTTATCGTTTTCTATGAAAAACAAGGGCATAAAGCGGATTTCTCTGCCTGCCAACTGGGTGTCTCTCCATACTCCTATGGGTTGGGATGGATCATTCTCCGTTCCTACCAGCCGGATTTCAAACTCGCTGGGAGCGTATTTGACAAAGGTGCGTATGACTGTTTGAATGCCCCCGATGCTAATGCCATTAGGATTGAACTGGTAGAAGATAGTCAAAACAGGTTTACGCATAATTATAAAACCTATATATAGCTAGGTGTGCTGGTGGTTTTTTTTGAGCAACAAAGATTAATTTAGCAGCCTGTTAGTAGATTTATTTCAGCATGATTGCTTAGCTTACTTGGGAATCTGAGATTCTCTTCAGCGTTATTGCTTAGATTACTGTAAAGCACTACGCAAGTAAATTGAATTTGCCAGATTTCACAGAGACTTCTCAAATTCCATACTTGACTTCATGGCAAATTCATAATCAGGTTTAAAACTCTAGGAAGCCAAAAGATTCACTCGATCTAACATTGCCTTATAATTTCGTCCCCAAGCCGAAAAACCCTGGTCAAGCCATTCCTACGCTTTTGGCAAATCTAATATTATGCCAAATCGAACCTGCTACTACTACTATCAAAAGTAGGAAATTACAAAATCCTCCTTAGGACAGTTGCTGGCTGATTTGGTTTCTCCGTAGAACTACTTAATAAGCTCGTTCTTGTATAAATTGTACTTTTGTACTTTACAATGAATTTTCTGAGGCATCGGATATAAACTACTAATGAAGTCTGCATTTAAAAGTGTAATTTGACATCCACTACACAAAAAAGCAATTTTTTTAATATTCTTCATTAAAAGATATATTTCTTGGTTTATCCGCAGTAGCAGCCTGCCTAAGGAGCGAATTTGCTGGAGTTTCCGATCGGGAGAGGCTGATCTACGTAACGGCATTTAAGCAAGTCAGGACTCGCCGCACATCACCACATCTGCCACCGGCAACCACAGGGGGATTGAACCCGAAAAAACGCTATATGTATAAGCTTTGCGTAAGTCCTGCAAGTATATAAACTTAGCTGCCTTCCTTGCCAGGAAAGGGGACTCGCCCCTCTCCCGTAAAAAAAGTTTTCCACTGCTCCTAATACGGTTAGGATAAGATGATTTGCCATAAGCGTATAGAACGTCCCTACAACAGTACGCTTATGGTTCGAGCTAGAAGTATTTACGAATGCCCGTTTAAGAGCGATCGCTATTTTTTGGTGTCTTAGCGGTCAGCATTTTCGGCGTAGTGGCATCTTCCTTGTAGTATGCCTTGGCATGGTGGAAATAACTATCAGGTTCGTTTTCCACAATCACACCATTGACTACCAAACCCAAAACCTTGTGACCTGATTGCACCAAAAATTGCTTACAAGCAGCAGCACTGACAGTATCAACCACGCCTGGGCGGACTACCAATAAAATACCATCAGTCATTTTGCCCACTGCTAGAGCATCTGCCACCAGAACGATTGGCGGCGTATCAAGGATTATAAAATCGTAGTTTTTAGAAAAATCTTCAATTAATGCAGCCATCCGCTTTGAGTCAACAAGAGCCAATGGATTAGGAGGAATCACCCCAGAAGGAAGCACATCCAGGTTATCCATCACTTCTCGCACAGCCATCTCAAACTCAGCTTGATTAACGATGACATCGCTCAGACCAATTGCATTAGTCAAGTCCCAGATATGATGCTGCATGGGATGGTGCAGATCCGCATCTATTAATAAAACTCGTCTTCCCAGTTGAGCCATAGCTATAGCCAAATTGGCACAAACCGTAGACTTGCCTTCTTTAGAAACAGAACTTGTCACCGCAATGACTTTCAGCTCTTGATCTGGAGTGAGAAACTTCAAGTTTGCCTGAAGCATTCGGTAAGCTTCACTGATAACCGAATGTGGATTATCTCTAACAGGAAGCTGCGGAACAATTCCTTCTAGTTTCTTACTGCGAAAAGTAACTTTTTTCTTCAAAGAAGGAATCATTCCCAAGACGGTATATTTAAATAACTCCCGCACCTCCTTGGCAGTTTTGATGGTTGGATCTTTCAGGTCTACAAGGAAAGCAGTAATTACATAAAGCAGACTGCCTGCCACAATTGCGGCAGCTAGGATTATTACCTTGCGAGTACCTACGGGCTTTTCTGGAACTGTAGCGGCGGCAATTAAACTAGCGTTGCCTACATTTTGATTTTCCGCAATTTGTACCTCTTGAAGATTTTTCAAAAGGATTTGATAGGTAGATTGTGCGGCTTCTACTTGCCGTTGGAAATCCCGCTGACCCTGTTGCAATCTGGGTAAAATGTTAGCTCTTTGTTTGTATGCAGATTGAGCGCGAGATAGAAAACCGACTTGATTAGCCAAACCTAAGCGTTGCACCTCTGCATTAACTAATTCTGCGGTTAGTTTTTGTTCAAATTCACCAATTTGTAAATTTTCTCCGGACACTTGTTGGTTACTGCCAACAACCTGCGTTACTCGTTCCTGTAGTAAAGCTTTTAATGCCGCTTGTTTACTTTCGAGATTAATTATTTTGGGGTTTTCATCCTGAAAACGGGTGCGCTCGACTGTCAACTCGCCTTCAATTTTTTGGAGTTCTATCAACACTTGCTGAACTGCGGGAGATTGACTAAGCGAGTTTAGTGTCATAGCCCGCTGTGAATTCAGACCTATCTTATTTTGGAAGGCGGCGACTCTAGCAGTTGCATCTTCAAGTTCAGCCTGAGTTTGAGCTTTTTTGCTGTCTAGCTCTGCGATCGCTTTTACAGCTGAGCTGGCTTCTTCTTCTATAGCTACAATGTTATTTTGTTCTTTGAAACTACGCAAAGCTGCTTCTGCTTGACGAACATTAGCTTCAGTCTTGGGTAGCTGCTGAGTAATAAATTCGCGAGCCGCAGCTGCTTGAGCGCGGTTATTAAGTATGTTCTTCTCGCGATACAGACTCATAACTTTGTTGACTATCTTTGCAGCTTCTTCGGGATCTTTGCTTTTAAAGGATATCTGCAAAACATCGGTTCCTTTGATACCTTTTACCGTAAGCTGTTTTAGGAAATCAATAGTTTTTAGGGGGTCTCCCTTTTGGTCTTTTAGCTTTAGGGAATTTATCGTCTCTTGTATCAGAGGCTCAGAACGGACTATCTCTGCTTCTGTATCCAGAGGGGTATTCAAGACGTTTAGCGGTTCCAACTGTCCGATTTTTGCTCCTGCCTCTGTGACTAAGGCAGAAGTCGTATTTTGCTTCTTAAACAAAAGCCTTCCTTCGGCTTCATAGGTAGGCTTTTTTAAGAACGCAAATGCGGTAGCTAGTGTAACTGTAAATACAAAGACGGTGGTGGCGGGTAGCCAACGCCGTTTGAGGATAAGCCAGTATTTCTTAAAATCTATATCTTCTGTGTATTCTCTAGTTTCCATAAGAGGCTCGTGTAGGAGAGTGGTAATAAGGTTGTTTTGGAGGCAGGTGTATTAGTCGCCCCCAGAAGCGAGTCCTTGCAGTGTAGACTATTTCCTCGCTTATCAAGAGGCAGCATCTGGCAGTTCTTACTCAGCCGACAATTGTATCCTAACAAGGCTAGTGAAAGTTAGAGCGATTAAAACTATTAATCAATCAAAGGATGAGCTTAAAGCTGTATGCAGTAGCATCCGGCTGGCAGCTCTAGATAAGACGGATTAACAAGAGCTGGCTGTGAAATTTGTTTTGATGCTGACGGACAACAGGACTATGGCAAAGAGTAGAAGTGCGATCGCATTGGATTAAAGCACCTCTAAGCTTACATCTTAAAGCAGGATTCACTGCGCGATCGCTATATAATCACGCAAACAATTGAGTCCGAAATATTTTTGGTCATATCTGAGGCAGTTTTTGGGACGCGCAGGGCGGAGTAATTGGAGGATTAATTTATCATAAATATTTGGGAACATATTTCTGATTTGTGCGATCGCTCTCCAAATGCTGAGATATGTGTATAAACATACAATTATTCTTTAGTCAATGGTATTACCACCAGCCTTAACAAATAGGACGATTGCCAGGATTCACTGCATGAATATACTTGCTGCCTGAATGAGGCCGTCCCCATTTATAAGCGGCTTCCTCTGGCTTTCCCCAACCCCGTTGCAAGACAATTTATAGGAAATCTAACTTCCAGCAATAACAGGACTTACGCAAAGCTTATACATATAGCGTTCTTGTCGGTTCAATCCCCTTGTGGTTGCTCTGAGATGTGGTGATGTTGCGTAAGTCCTGAATAAAACTAGCTCTCCTGCCTCTATTTCCCCTGGTTGCCCCTCCAATAGTTCACAAATTTCTTTTTTTTAAGGCAACTAATTGTGAGTCATATTTGGGATTGTGCATTTGAGCTTTCTTCCAACTCATCCGGGCTTCTTTAAATAAATTGTAATAGCTTTGCTTCGATGTGCTAAATGAATACTTCTCAACCCCCCTCCCTACACTCGTTTTGCGACTTATGGGTAAGGCATAGTTGCGAACAGAGAGGGCTGGAGGTGGGGTTCCGATTGCCGGTTAATTATGGGTTAATTAACCGGACATAATATAAAAACGCGATGTGCAACTTGTGTTAGTTTCCCAATAAATTGGGGATAACTACCGAACTCACTGAAAAAAAGTTGCACGCGGCGTGAGTCAAATTGCCTGACTACGGCTTAATCAAATGTTGCTCAAACTTGCGATAGTTACCAATCAACCTTGCCCGCTCAAAAGGGGGATAAAACAAGATTGTTCCCAAAGGTAAACCAACTGCCAAAACAGCGCCCATCACCAAAGGATTTAGCAATCCAACTTGGAAGCCAATTCCTAAAGTCATGCCTAACGCCATTGCTAATAGCGACACCCCAATCGCTAGATTGGTACTAAATCCTCTTTTCAAACAACTAACTGCCAGACTCTGTGCCCCAAATCCAGCCATAAATACAGCAAAATCCACAGCTTCAAACCCAACCGCCGCCGAATTTGCCGCTCTAAATTGCTCGCCAAACCCCGTCACAAAAAAAGCGACAATTCCCGCCACCAACAAAGCCACAGCCGCGTCTACACCCGCAAACTTAATTTTATACCTGGATAGAAGCTTAGCGACGAACACAGCCCCAGCCGCCGCCGTAGCCGCCGCTGCCACACCAAATGCAGCGACAAACAGAGTTACAAACCCAGCCATTACCACACCCATCGCCCCAACTTGGGCAATCGTTCCGCCCCAAGCTATTCCCTCAACCCAAGCCGCCGAGGCAGCAAGTGTCACCAGTAAAGCGAGAGCAATATAAGGTAGTTTTTTGTTCGCAATCGGAACTGGCGCAGTCTGAATCTTAACAGTAATATCGTGAGTTTCTGGCAGAGAATTTGTGTGTAATAACAGATGACGCTCGTAGGTTTTATCTGCCATCAATCGGCTGGTATTCACATTGATTTTACACTTCGCCTGATTGCTCTCAAACTTAACTGAATCAAAAGAAATCCAAGTGTGAGTATCTGGTGTATGGGGTGGATCGCTTTCGTGCGGTGCCACTTGCCAATTTCCTTCCAGAAGGGTATCAGGAATCGAGTTCGTAACTGCGATTGTTTGAGTCACCCTTTCACCTAATTTTCTTGCCTTAAATTCTAGGATGGGTTTACTCAGCTTTGCTTCTGGTACGCGAATAACATAAATAGGCTTGAGTGCTTCCAAAGCGATCGCTGCGTTAGGATAGCGGTCTTTTAGTTTGATTTCCACCATCTTTTGCAACCAGTCAATCCACCGCAGACTGAGTTTGGGAACGAGATGCTTGAAATTAAGGCGATAATCATCATCAATTAACTGGCTAATTTCAGCAGATTTGATTCCAGTTAGTAAGCAAATCAGCGTTGCTCCCAAACTATATAAATCTGAGGCTTCAGTGAGTTGACGATGGAATAATTGTTCGGGCGGCATGAACCCTAAAGTTCCTTTTGCCACGCTGCTCATCGTCACTTCGCCATCCCCAATTCGAGCCAGACCAAAATCAACTAAAAAAACATTGATGTTGCCATCGACCAAGATATTTTCGGGTTTAATATCTCGATGGATAACAGTGGGAATGCGATTTTGCAGATAAACGAGAATTTCTAATAAAGAGACCGCAATTTTCTTAATTTCATCGGGGTCGAAGCTACGGGGCACGGCTAAAGACGGTGCTTTTTTATACTCCTGAACCATACAAAAGCCATCGGATGTCTGGAAGGAATCCAGGTAGCGGGGGATTCCGGGATGATTCAGCCCCTGTAACACTTGAATTTCGCGCTGGTAGGAGTCGTAGTCTGACCAGGTGGCGTTGATTTTAGCAAACTGAAACCGTTTAATGACGGCGGGTTGCCGTGTTTTCAGATTGAGCGCCAGGTAGGTTACTCGACCACCGGCGCGGTTGTGTCCTAATTCTCGGACGACCTGATAACCGTGGCTGGATAAGTCTGGAAAGTTGCTCATGTGTGAGAGAACGAACGCAGGTTGAACGATTCTATGCAACCGCTACGCGAGCAGTTGCAGTTAGCGGCATCCGCCAGAGCGAGTAGCCTGCTCCGGCAAACAATAGACAGCTGATAAAACGAAGTAGGTGTACGCCTTTTCCGAGACACCATCTTTCTCTTCCCAGTTGTCCTTTCTCATCCTAGTTCACCAGCTTAGGAGTAGGAATTTCTGTTTTCGCTGTGAAAGTTCATAAAGGCAAAGTGGGTAAGCTACACCTAGTTAAGAACTTGATATCTAAGGATTGTAATTATGACACAGCTATTCAGTTGCTAATCTGGATATTTCTAAGGAAGTTAATAATTCGAGAGGTTTGGGTCGTCTAGGGTTGGGCGCAGCGATCGCTGTTGCGCTAAGAACCTCGCATTGATTAACCCGAATGGGCGATGAAGATTTGGTTACAGTGTTTGTACAGTGAAGTTAGCAACTGAAAAGTGGTTTTAATTATGCGTCAGCTCCTGGGCACTCTTTCTCTATTGGGACTTCTACAATATTTTCCAGCCGTTGTTTATGCTCAAACACAACCTGCTTCAGACGCCCCATCCGATCCCATCGAACAGGTGATTGCTGCCAAATTAATGACTGCATATCCAGATGGACAGTTTCATTCAGAACAATTCATCAGTCGTGCAGAACTTGCCTCAATTTTGGTCAAGACTTTTAAACTTGATAAACGAGCTGGTGCCACCCAACAAGAAGTTATTTCAGTTCAAGATGTACCTTCTTCCTACTGGGCATATAACGACATTCAGACAGTTTTAAAAACTGGCATTATGAAGGGATATCGGGGAAATATGTTTTTCCCCAACCAAAAAATCAATCGCGCTGAAGCTTTATCCATCTTTGCCCAAGCTCACGGTGTATTTCAGTTTCCGACTGACACTGTTGCCAAAATTCTTGCAAAGTATCCAGATTCAGGAAATATACCGGATTGGGCTAAAAAATCGATGGCAACTGCACTTTATGAGGGATTTGCCAATACCGATGAACAAGGCAATATTAACCCTCTAAATCCGATGACGAGAGGAGATATGGCTTACGCCTTGAGTAAATTTTTGGAACGGCAAGAAGCACCCGCACCGCTGTTAGAAGAAGATTTGCCTTCTCCGGCTAGCTTACCAATCCAGTAAGTTCCGAAAAACCCATTTTCTTTGAGAAAGCGAGTACCTTTAGCCAAAAGCCCTATTTCTTCAACCGGGAGAACTTAGAACGCTACACGGATGGCGTCTATTGTCGCCAATGCCCCCTCTACGATCATTGTGACTTTGAGGGCAGCTACGATGAACTAGAGAAGCGATCGCTTTTGCCAAGGAACACAATGCCGATAGGATCGTTACAACAGAAAGTCCTAGCCCCCGGTTTGCCCACATTTGCGACAAAATTAAGGAATCGCTGCCTATCGAAGTGTTACCTGTTGAGCCGTTTGTGAAATACGACGGATATATTGACCTTAAACGCTTTTCTCGCTACTGGCGCGTTGCCGAACGTTATGTTTTTGATTAGCACTAGGAGACTATTGTGAAGAATACAAGAATTAGGAGTTTGATAGCGATCGCCCTTGTCTCTTCAACTGGAACAGCGGCTTATTCCTGTGGGGAACCACCCAATACTCAGGCATCGCTGCCAATTCAGCAGCAAGTAGGGGAAGTGGTGTCGCATTTAGTGGGAGTCATGGATACTTCCGCACAAGCGCAAGCCAAACCAAAAGCCCCAAATGTAAGAATGACGACTTGCAAAGTTAGTGTCGAGGATACTAAACAAAATCCCCAGGCAGTTTTTCTCTATCAAGAACAAGCCATGTCTCAGAATCTTGCCAAACCCTATCGGCAGAGATTCTTGAAAATTGCCCCCGCTGCCGATAATCAAAGCATTGAATCGCAATCATTTAAACCCCCAACTCCAGAAGCTTTGATTGGTTTGTGCAGTCAGCCAGAAGCCCAGCGCGTTGTCAAGTTGAGCGACGTTGGTTCTGCCAAGTGTAGCGTATTCTTAAAGCGTGAGGATGATAAATATGTTGGCGAAACACCGGAGGCGGGTTGTCCCAGCGACTACAAAGGCGCTGTCAAGGTAACAAATCGGATTGTATTGCATTCTACTGGCATGGACACATTAGATCGCGCTTTTGATGCCGCAGGAAATCAGGTTTGGGGTACAAAAGGCGAACCTTATCAGTTTCGGTGGGTTAAGCCAAACGCGAGTCGCTGAATTGCTAAATTATATATCTTCTGAAAGAAGCTGGCTTGCAGCGATCGCATTCTCTCAGCTTCTTTCCAAAAAACTAAAATCTATGGACAAACAAAAAGGCAAATTCACCGGCTGGACGCATATCAGCTATGAAAAAATACCGGAAAATCCGAATAATTGGAATTTGAAAGAATCAGATTATCGCGCTTTCAAGAAAACTGATTGGGTGGTAACTGAAAAAATTCACGGAGCCAATTTTTGTATAATTGCAGACGGATCAGACGTTCAGTTTGCCAAGAGAAAAGAATTATTGCAGCCAGACGAAGACTTTTTTGGATATCAAACACTTGGATATAAATTAGCCCAACAAGTTAAAGAAATATTCAATATTATCCAGGCGGAACGTCAGGGAACGTTTAGAGTTTCTGTGTATGGGGAATTGTTTGGAGGAGAATATCCCCATCCTGATGTAGCTGCTGTTCCTAATGTCCAGGCTGTCCAAACAGGCATATATTATTCACCTAAAATTGAATTTTGTGCTTTTGATATCGCTGTTGAAGAAAATAGTAGCGCTGCAAAACGAGATTATATAGATTATGAGAAAGCGCTAAAAATATTTCATAAAGTAGAAATGCTGGGTGCGAAACCGCTATTTATTGGGAAATACGAACAAGCGCTTGCACAGAATATAGAGTTTGATTCTACCATCCCTGCCTTATTAGGTTTACCAAAATTGTCATTTAGCAATAAAGCGGAAGGCATTGTCATTAAACCTGTAAAGTCAATCTATATAGATACTCCCAAGGGAAGAATCAGACCAGTTTTGAAGAGAAAAATCCCAGAATTCGCTGAAGAAAGCCGATTTCATCAGGCAGAGAAATGGACTAACCAAAAACCAGCAACAGCTACTAACTATTTTAGTGATGAAAAATGGTTAAAGGAGGCGATGCTTGCACTGGTTACAGAAAATAGATTGATTAATGCTATATCGAAAGTAGGGCGAATTTCTGGTAAAGATACAAAAAGCCTGGAGAAAGTTTTTCGATTGTTCGTAAATGATGTATTAGAGACATTTAACGAATCTTATGAAAGCATTTTAAAAACCTTACCTGAGAAAAGTCAGCAAACTCTAATGGAGCAAGTGGAGCGGGAATCAAAAAAATTGGTTAATAATTACTTCAAAAAATAATATCTAAGGACAGTTGTAGGGTCAGCAGTGGTCAACTAATACTCGATCTGGAGCTAAGGATGCGATCGCACTCCAGTCTTCAATGACTACCCTGGAATTAGAGTTCCCACATTGTTGACATGAAATCGATACGTTTCTTGCTGCTGCTGCTCATCCTGACTACAGCAGCCGCCTGTGACTCAACTCAGGCATCCCTCGACCCCCAGACAACCCAACCAACCGAGCAACCGACAGAAACTCCGGCACAGCCGAACCAACAGCTTTCCCAAGCGGCTCAGACCAAAAACGTGGTGCGAACCGAACCACTCACACCCCAACCGATTCGCATCACCCTCAATAACTTACCCAAACCCTACGCCAGCGACAGTGCCTCCAACTCGCCCAACGTGGTGCCCATCCCGCAAAACCCCGCCCTGCGCGTCCCGGCTGGCTTCGTCGTCAACGTCTTTGCCGACAATCTAGACAGACCCCGCTGGCTGGCACTCACCCCTAACGGCGACGTGTTAGTCACCGAAACCCGACAAAACCAGATTCGCCTGCTGCGCGACACCAACGGCGATGGCGTCGCCGATGTCCGCCAAACCTTCGCCAGTTCTCAAAATGGGGTAAATATCCCCTTTGGCATGACCTTTGCGGGCGGATACTTCTTCCTCGGCAACACAGGCGAAGTCCGGCGGTATCCCTACACTCAAGGACAACAGCAACTCACCGGGACAGGCGAAAAAATCGCTAACTTAACCCCCGGCGGCTACAACCAGCACTGGACGCGCAACGTCGTTGCCTCACCCGATGGGCAAAAGCTCTACGTCTCAATTGGGTCGGCATCCAACGCTTCAGAAGAACCCATACCCCGTGCCTCTGTACAGGTGATGAACCTAGATGGTTCCAACCAGCAAACTTTTGCTTACGGTTTACGCAACCCAGTCGGACTCGACTTTCACCCCACCACTGGCGAACTTTATACTGCCGTGAATGAACGAGACGGACTGGGCGACGACCTGGTACCCGACTACCTAACCCGCATCCAACAGGGAGAATTCTATGGCTGGCCTTACGCCTACCTGGCACCAAATCTTCTTGACCCGCGTCATCTGGTCAACGGAAAGAGCAAACGTCCCGACCTGGTAGCAAAAACAAAGACGCCCGACGTTCTCTTCCAAGCCCACTCGGCTGCTTTGGGATTGCAGTTTTATGACGGCAATACCTTTCCCGAAAAATATCGCAACGGCGCTTTTGTCGCCTTTCGCGGTTCCTGGAACCGTAACCAAGGCACCGGCTACAAAATTGTCTTTGCCCCCTTCTCTAACGGGCGTCCTCAGGGCTACTATGAAGATTTTCTCACCGGGTTCCTGCTTAACCCATCTGTCCCAACCACCTGGGGGCGTCCGGTGGGTTTACTCGTGCTACCTGATGGGAGTTTGCTGCTGACGGAAGAAGCCAATAACCGGATTTACCGCATCCAGTATCGTGGCTCTTAACTAGTTGTTAATCGCGGCTCGAAGAACTGCCCCATGCACCCAAAACCAGTTAATCAATTCGCTGTCCTTAAGCCCGCGAAGACGGGCTTGGTTTGTTTAGCCGCGACTTCAGTCGTCGGAGTGTTAACGCTTGGCTTACCAACCCCAGCCCAAGCGGCAAACTCCAAAGACGTGCAGAAGTTGCTGACGCTGAAAACTTGCCCTGGATGTAACCTGAAAGATGCCCAACTCAGGGGAATTAACCTCAGAAATGCCGACTTGAGGAATGCCCAGCTTGACGGTGCCGACTTGACGGCTGCTGACCTCACGGGCGCTAAGCTAGAGGGTGCCCAGCTCAACGGTGCCAAACTAACTGCCGCTAATTTGGAAAAGGCGAACTTGAGACAGGCAAAATTGGCGGCTGCAAATAAAATTGTTGCTGATTTAACAGACGCTAAATTGCGGGGGGCAAACTTATATGCAGCTAACCTCACGGGCGCTAAGCTAGAGCGTGCCCAGCTAGCGCAAACTCAACTGAATTTTGCCCAGTTAGCAGGTGCAAATCTCGGACAAGCCAATTTGATAGAAGCTAATCTTTCGGGTGCCAATTTAGGCGGGGCAAACCTAAAAGATGCTCAGATGCAAATTGTTAACTTAGCAGGTGCCAACCTCACAGGTGCCAAGTTGAATAATGCCCAGTTAGATACTGCCAATATGGATAGTGTCAACTTGAGCAATGCTGACTTGAGTCAGGCTTCTTTGAATAATGCTGACTTGAATGGTGGAATTCTCACGGGTGCCAATCTGCAAAAAGGATCGCTGACAGCAGCTAATTTGCAAAGTGCTACTCTCACGGGTGCGAATTTGACGGGTGCGAATTTGACGGGTGCTGGTTTCAATCGTGCGAATTTGACGGGTGCTAAATTCAACGATGCTGACTTAACCAATGCCAAACTGCCGCTTGCCAACCTCACCAACGCTAATTTGGCGGGTGCTAATCTCCATGATGCTTATCTGGATAGTGCCAACTTGAGCGGTGCCAACTTGAGCGGTGTAAACTTGCGCGGGGCGAATTTGCGGTCTGCCAATTTAAGCGGTGCGTCGATGATTGGCACCAATCTAGAAAGTGCCAATCTGATGAATGCTATTTTGACAGGAGCCAATCTGAGTTACACCAATTTCAGCAGTGCCGATCTCAGGGGTGCCAATTTAGGAAATACTAATCTGAGTTATGCCAACTTGACTCAAACAGATTTGGGTCAGGCTAGCTTAGCGAATGCCAACCTGACGGGTGCCAATTGGAAGGATGCTAAGCTCAAAGGTGTCATTGGATTGAATGGATATTGAGCGATCGCATTCCATCCCCGTTGACTCTTTTGTTCCGACGCGCATGGCTAACAAGAGAGCGTCTTGGCAGTTCAATCGATACTCATCTCCTCAGTTGGCTACCATCCCATGAAACCAGGAATCCTCGCTACCGCCCTGTTGATGCCTGTCTGCTTTGCAGTGTCGGTCAAAGCAGAGAATCCAGAACACGTTCAGAGATTATTAATTAATAAAGAATGTCAATTTTGTGACTTGAGCAATGTGAACTTGACCGGGTATGACCTAAGCGGTGCCAACTTAAAGGGTGCCAATCTCAAGGGTGCCAATCTCACCAGTGTCGTGCTAGCCGGTGCCGATCTCACAGCAGCCACCTTGGAGAATGCTAATCTGAGCAATGCTGTTCTAAATGGAGCTAACCTCAGCGGTGCGAAGATGCGGTTTGCGAAGATGCAGTATGCGAGTCTACAGGGGGTCAAAGCGAAGGAAGCATTTGACGTGACGGGTGCCGATCTCACCGGGACAATTATGCCTTCAGGTCTAGTCTACAAGCCGGTTACTGAGGCACAAAAGAAACCGGCACCTGAGACCGGGCAACCCATCAACCAAGACCGCAGGGAACCGATGAATCCGTAAAATTCATAAGTTTTTTAGTATAATATCTACACAGTAGAGAGGGGAAGTGGCTCCAAAGCCCTAATAGGAGTTGGAACAAATGTGATAGTATCCCTTTGCTTTCGTGTTACACGCAGTCCTCTTCTGCTCTCCCTGAATTTTGCCCCATGCAACTGCGAAATCCCCAGCGCCGGACAAAAATTGTCGCTACGATTGGCCCTGCTACCAGTAGTCCAGAGGTCTTACGCGCTTTAATTGAAGCGGGTGCGACGACCCTGCGCCTCAACTTTTCTCATGGAACTCATGAAGACCATCAGCGTAGCATTCGCTTGATCCGCCAGATGGCTTTTGAACTGAATCAGCCGGTGGGCATTTTGCAAGACTTGCAAGGCCCCAAAATTCGTTTGGGACGGTTTGAAATGGGGTCTATCGTCCTCAATAAGGGCGATCGCTTCATCTTAACCAGTCACCTCGTCCCAGGCACCCAAGAAATTAGCTCTGTCACCTACGAACCTCTAGCAGATGAAGTCCCGACCGGGGCAGCGATTCTCTTGGATGATGGCAAAGTGGAAATGCGGGTGGAACAGATAGACCGCACGGCGCGGGAATTGCACTGTCGCGTTGTCGTAGGCGGGCCACTTTCTAATAACAAAGGAGTGAATTTCCCTGGCGTCTATCTGTCAATTAAGGCGCTGACTGACAAAGACCGTAAAGACTTGATGTTTGGTCTTGACCAAGGCGTTGACTGGGTAGCGCTGAGCTTTGTCCGCAACCCCCAGGATGTGCTGGAAATTAAAGAGCTGATTTCCAGTGCTGGTAAGCAAGTGCCGGTGGTTGTCAAGATTGAAAAGCACGAAGCCATCGACCAAATGGAAGCCATTCTCTCGCTCAGCGATGGTGTCATGGTGGCTCGTGGTGACTTGGGCGTTGAATTGCCTGCTGAGGATGTCCCGATCCTGCAAAAGCGGCTGATTGCAACATCGAATCAGCTGGGCATTCCGGTAATTACGGCAACTCAGATGTTGGACAGCATGGTGAACAATCCCCGTCCCACCCGTGCTGAAATTTCCGATGTCGCCAATGCGATTTTGGACGGAACCGACGCCGTGATGCTCTCCAACGAGACAGCGGTAGGTAAATACCCCATCGAAGCGGTGGAGACGATGGCGCGAATTGCCGTGCGGATTGAGCAAGAACAAATCGCCCGTAACGTGCGGGGCACCACTCGCTCGATCACGAATGCTATTAGTCAGGCGGTTGGTCAAATTTCCGAGCAGCTGGGGGCAGCAGCGATTATGTCGTTGACCAAAAGCGGTGCCACTGCCCGAAATGTTTCTAAGTTTCGACCTTCTACGCCGGTTCTGGCAGTGACTCCCCATGTGGACGTGGCGCGGCAGTTGCAGATGGTGTGGGGCGTGAAGCCGCTTCTGGTGCTGGATTTACCTTCAGCGGGTCAGACGTTCCAGGCGGCAATCAACGTGGCACTGGAGAAACATCTGCTGGCTGAAGGAGATTTGGTGGTGATGACTGCCGGGACGCTCCAAGGCATCTCTGGTTCAACCGACCTGATTAAAGTTGAGATGGTGACATCAGTTCTCGGCAAGGGAATTGGGATTGGTCAGGGATCGGTGAGCGGTCGAGCGCGAGTGGCTTGCACTGCTAAAGAGGTGGGAAACTTTAATCATGGGGAAATTCTGGTGGTGCCCCGCACGAATGCCGATTTTGTGGAAGCAATTCGCAAGGCATCTGGGATTATTACTGAGGATGAAAGCCTAACCAGTCATGCGGCTGTGATTGGCTTACGCCTTGGGGTGCCGGTAATTGTGGGCGTCAAGAAGGCGACGGAAATTATTCGGGATGGAGCGATTTTGACGCTAGATATGCAACGGGGTCTGGTTTACTCTGGTGCTATGGCAGGGACTTCTCCGACGACTGCGGCACTGCCGGTTTAAGCGCGATCGCTTCTGTTGATCTCTTTTGTGCGATCGCTCCTTTGACGAATTGCTTTCGTCGCAGAGGACACAAACACACATCGGCAACGAGAGCGATCGCTCATTTCCCCCAAACTTGCACAATAAGGTAAAAAAAGCAAGAATTTAATTTTTAATTATTTGTGTTTAATTTTTAATTATTTGTGTTTAATTTTTAATTTTTAATTTTTAATTTTTAATTATTTGTAAATCGGCAGCGTGAAGTGAAAAATGCTGCCCTTATCTAGATTCGAGTTTACCCAAATCCGCCCATAATGCGCCCGAATAATCCGCTGGCATAAGCCAAGACCAATCCCATACCCTTCTTTTGCTTCGTCTCGCTCTAGGCGATAGCGATCCTCAAAGATGCGCTCTTGATTCTCCGCAGGGATACCAAAACCCGTGTCCCCAACACTCACCTGAATTTTCTGGGTCGTGCGGTGCAGCATTGAAACTTGAATCCTGCCACCCTCTGGCGTGTACTTAATCGCGTTATCCAGAAGGTTGACTATCACTTGGCGCACCCGTTCTTCATCCGCATAGACATAGGGCAAATCCTGGGGAATATCGGTTTCCAAGGATTGAGATTTCCCCTGACACCGATTTTTCAGTGAATTAATTACCTCATAACAAAGCGCCCCCAAGTCCAACTTATGCGGTTGAATATGCAATTGGGCGCTCGTACCCCTGGCGGCTTGCAGAATATCTGCGATCAGCCGATCCATTGCCCGGATTTGGGTACGAGCCTGCTTGCTTAACTGCTCGGTCAGTGCTGGTGTTAGCTTGGCGGGTCTGCTGCTGTTGTTTGAATTTAAGCTTAATTCTAAAGTTTCCATTGTCAGAGAGGCGGCTGTTAGGGGACTCCGCAGGTCGTGAGCTAACATGGCGAGTACCCGGTCTTTAAACTGTAGCTGCTCCAGCAGTTCTTCTTTTTCTTTCTTGAGGCGAAAAATTTCGTCAGACAGTTGAATCAGTTCTGCGGAATGAGCAACAGAACGAATCGCTGATTTTTCTGCCTCGGTGGTCGGTGAGTTGGTCTCGCGTGCTAAAGTCTCCTGGTATTCTTCGGCACACAGTTGCCAGCGAGGCCAACAATTCTTCAGTTGAGCGATTAAATTACTCCCAGCCAGCGTCTGTCGGGGTTTTGGATGAATCTTGATCAAGGCTGGGGTTGCCACCAGTTTAAAGTGTTCGGCTAAATAGGGCTGCTCCCCCACCTCGACCATCTGAAGTTCAAAGGGAAACTCGGTCTTTAAGTTCTCCAGATAAGTTTGGATTTGCTGGATTTGTTTGCGCGAACTCGGACGCTCATCGACAAACAGCAGTAGCTGTAGCGATGCTTCAGAATGGGTAGGTTTTTCAAGAGCTGCCTGTATGTAATCTGGTTTCAGCACTGGGAACCAACCGATGACACTTTAATTCTTAGGGGTATTGACTGAGAGTGGACGAGAAGCGAAAGTCCGCTTTCAATTTAATATCTATTTAACATTTATAAACGATTGTGAGTGATGTTGTTGAAATTACACAAGCAGCCAGCGTTACGGGTAGTGATGGGTGCAGCGATCGCATTTTTTTTGTTCGCTCTCATCTTCATCCTGCATCGGCACTTCACCTTTTATTCCTCCTACGATCAAGGCATCTTTAATCAAGTCTTCTGGAACGGCATTCACGGTCGCTTCTTTCAGAGTTCCCTGTCTTCGCAGCTTTCGACCAACGTTGTCCACAATGGCGAAGTCCCAGAAGTTTTTTACCACCGCTTAGGGCAACACTTCACCCCAGCCCTTTTGCTGTGGCTACCCTTATATGCCCTGTTTCCCTCACCCGCAACTCTCAGCGTTTTGCAAGTTACGCTCGTAACCACCGCCGGTTTGGTTCTGTACGTCCTAGCTCGACAGCATCTGGAACCGGGAATTTCCGCCCTAATTACTGTCAGCTTTTACGGCGCTAACGCTGTTCTTGGCCCTACCTTAGCTAATTTCCACGATATTTGCCAAATTCCCCTCTTTACCTTTGGATTGCTGCTAGCAATGGAAAAGCGCTGGTGGTGGCTATTTTGGGTGCTGGCTGTTTTGATTCTGGCGGTTCGGGAAGATTCGGGTGTGAGTCTGTTTAGTATCGGGTTTTACATGATCCTGAGCAAACGCTATCCCAGGGCGGGTCTTGCCGTCTGTAGCCTCAGTTTTGCTTACATGATTGTCCTCACTAATCTGATCATGCCGCTGTTTTCCGAGGATATTTCTCAGCGGTTTATGATGGAGCGGTTCGGGCAGTATGCGGATGGCGAAGAAGCTTCTACCTTAGAAATTATCTGGGGAATGGTGACTAACCCCTGGCGACTCATCGTCGAGCTGTTTTCACCCTTCTTTGGCACGATTAAGTATTTATTAGGTCAATGGTTGCCCCTGGCTTTTGTGCCAGCGATTTCTCCGGCTTCTTGGATGGTAGCGGGATTTCCCCTATTGAAACTTTTATTAGGTAAGGGACAGTCGGTTCTAGCCATTAATATTCGCTATGCGATGACAATCGTGCCTGGGCTATTTTACGGGGCAATTCTCTGGTGGGCAGGGCAAAGCGACTTTAGAATCTGGATAAGAGATTTTAAATGGGGGCGAAAACCTCAGACATCAGAGATTGCTGAGTCTGAGGTGCAACCTAATTATCCCAAATCGATTTCGCCGTCGTTTCGGCGCTTTTGGGTCATCTGCCTCTGCCTTTCAGTGTTTTTTACGCTCACTTCTAACCCCAATCGGACTTTTTACTTCCTGATCCCAGATTCTATTCAGCCTTTGGTTTATGTCCCTCTGACGCGGCAATGGGAACACGTCAGCCAAGGAAGCCCTTTATTGGCTCAGATTCCGCCTGACGCCAGTGTAACGGCAACAACCTATCTCGTGCCCCATCTTTCTGGTCGCCGCGAAATCATCCGCTTCCCGTCTTTGCAACTCCGCAATGATGCTGGTGAAGTGGTCAATGTGGATTACATCATTGCTGATTTGTGGCAAGCGCAGCAGTATAAAGCCGCTTTCAAGGAAGAACGCGGACTATTGCAACAGGGTGTTCCCACGATCGATCGGCTGTCTGGTAGTGGGGAGTATGGCATCATTGGCTTCAAAGATGGCGTTATTTTAATGCAAAAAGGAGTTGCCTCGAACGATCAAGCGATCGCTGCGTGGCAGGCATTTCGCCAACAGATTTCTCTAACTTAAATTCGTCTTTTGTCGCATCTAGTGGCAAACTAAGCGATCGCACGCACCGAGCAATTCCATATCAACCCAGCAACATCCGCATTCCCACGGAAGTCATAGATGTTCCCAAATGGCAATATGGATGGCAAATCATGCCTTCTTTTTCACAACGAAACCGATGGGCAAGAGCATCGGTCTGGGGTGGTTAATTAATCTGGGGATTATTGTGGAAAAACCGGATAGGCAATTGAAGTGTCTTTTAGAGTTTATTTGGGGACAAACTTCGTTATTGAAATATCTATTCGGCAGCACATCAAGAGCTAGCGGTAGGATGAAGGCGATTGATATCTAGAGCTAGAAAAGAAATAAACTCTAGGCTTCACATTTCATAATTTATTCTTTTCTTGCTTCTTATTGTATTAACTGCTTATCCCTCAAATAAAAGCAACAATAGAAATAGATTGAGTGTCTATCTCTGCTCAGGGTTAAAAGATTATTTAAATCTATAACACCCTTATTGTCCCAACTAGGAGACTATAATTTTTAGAACTATGTCGATCTGTAGCGATTTGTAACTGAATTGGGGGGATTGGGGGAAATGAAGATTTTAGTCCTGACTTGGGAATTTCCGCCGCGCATTGTCGGAGGAATTGCCCGCCATGTAGGGGAGTTATATCCAGAACTGATCAAACTGGGGCATGAAGTCCACTTGCTGACAGTGGAGTTTGGTCACGCGCCGCTGTACGAAGTGGTAGATGGCGTCCACGTACATCGGGTGCCAGTGGGTTACGGTTATGACTTCTTCCACTGGGTCGTGAATTTGAACCAGAGCATGGGGATTCACGGCGGTAAGCTGATGATGGAAGATGGCCCGTTTGATTTGATCCATGCCCACGATTGGCTGGTGGGAGATGCCGCGATCGCCCTCAAGCACAATTTTAAAGTACCGCTGATTACTACGATTCACGCCACAGAATTTGGTCGTTACAACGGCATCTACAACGACGACCACCGCTATATTAGCGGCAAAGAAAAACTTCTCGCCTATAACTCTTGGCGGATTATTGTTTGTACCGACTATATGCGGCAAGAAGTAGAACGAGCGCTAGAAACTCCTTGGGACAAAATGGATGTCATTTACAACGGCATCCGACCGGAAAAGAAACCGCGCTGGCACGAGTTTGATGCTTTGAACTTCCGTCGCCAGTTTGCCGAAGATCGGGAGAAAATTGTCTATTATGTGGGTCGAATGTCCTACGAAAAGGGCGTTTCCGTGTTGTTGAATGCTGCCCCGAAAGTCATTTGGGAAATGGGGGGCAACGTCAAATTTGTGATTATTGGCGGCGGCAATACTGACCCGCTGAAGCAGCAAGTTTGGAATTTAGGCATTTGGGACGACTGCTATTTCACTGGCTTTATGTCAGATGCCGACCTAGATAAATTCCAAACCGTTGCCGACTGCGCCGTATTTCCCAGTCTCTACGAACCCTTTGGCATTGTTGCCCTAGAAAGCTTTGCCGCCCGCGTGCCAGTTGTTGTATCAGACACGGGTGGTTTACCAGAAGTCGTGCAACACACCAAGACTGGGGTTGTTACTCAGACGAACAACTCGGATTCTCTCGCCTGGGGCATCTTAGAAGTGCTAAAAAATTCGGGTTACGCCCAATGGCTAATTGATAACGCTTATGAAGATTTAGAACGTCGGTTCAGCTGGTCGAAGATAGGGAAACAAACTGAAGCAGTTTATCAAAGAGTCGTGCAAGAGCGATCGCACATTCACTGGTCTTAATCAAAGGTTGGAGGTTGTTCCTCGTTCCCAAGCTGAGCCTGGGAACCAAAATTTAGATGCTGGAGCATCACTACTGCCGAGAAATTCGTCAATCCAACCATTTCGCTGCTGACCTGCTTGATTTGCTTGGCCAGACTCTGCCACTCGTCACATCCAGGCAAGTCAGCCAACCTTCACCGTAAACCTAGGTATCGATACAGATGGCGTGACCGAGATTGACCGGCACGCCACTTTTTTGGCTGGTATGTCCGCAAACCATCGTTTTGCCGGAAAAGTGGGGCGCTGGCTTGTTAAACCGTTCCCAGAACAACATAAACTCAGGTTGTTCGGATAGAGGCAGGTGAATGTCGCCAATGGCAAGAATCCGCATTAGGCAATCAATCCTTCAAAAGCAGCTGACGTCGGTGAGCGTGCAACAGCTGAAACTCCCGCCCCGTCACTTGCTCCAGCATGAAGACGATATGCTCCGGTCTTAGCACAGTTCCATCATTTTGGCAACTGCCCAAATAGCGCAGAACAACGCCTTCTTCCCCTCTATCTTCCCCTCTTTCTTGGCGCTCTTTGCGTCTTGGCGGTTCATTCATCTCCAATTCAAACAAGCGATCGCGCAGATTTATCTGTTTCTTCTTCCCAGACTTCGTAGCTTGCTCAATTAAAATGCTCTCACTCGCTTTAATCGCCTCCACCCAGCCTTCCCACTCCTCTGGTGACGCCGACAGAAGCGCTGCCACCGCAATCAAATACTCCGCTTTTTCCAACAACTGAGTCGCCGAAGGAGCCTTCAAATCAACATCTGCCACCCGATAAACCGGGATATCAGATGGCAACTGGGCAGCTAACTTCTCCTGAAACGTCGCCACATCCATCGTCTGGGTTAGCTCAAAGTCCACAATTTCACCTTCACTGGTTGCTCCCAGCGACAGCGCACTCGCTGGAGAAATGCGGGGACTGGGATGAAACCCGCCCGTAAAAGCAACTGGCAATGCCGCCCGACGCACAGCACGGTCAAACAGGCGCACCAAATCTAGATGACTCACCAGCGCCATATCGCCCAGCTTGCCCAACCAAACCCGCAACCGCTGCACCCTAGCTGTATTCGGCGTGAAGTGTCCGGCAAATTCTGGAATCGGCAACGGCTTGATGACAATATTGTGCCCAAAATCAGTCCCGCAAATGCCACAGTGAGAACAGCCTTCAAAAGAGCAATCCGGCACTGTTGCAGCTTCTAAAGCCCGTTTCAGGTCAGCGACTAGCCAGTTCTTATCAATTCCCGTATCGATATGATCCCAAGGCAACGGCGCATCTAATTGGGGATTGGTAATTGGGGATGGGGAATCGTGAATGGGTAGCTGTTCATTCCCATTCCCCATCAAATTCCATTCGCCGTTCTCGACAAGGCGGTATTTCCAGGTTAAGCCAGATTCGGCGATCGCTTGTCCCCAAGCCGCAAAAGCCCGCTCCACACTATCAAACCAGGCATCCATCCCCGCACCCAGTTCCCAAGCGCGACGCAGCACTGATGCCAGACGCCTATCGCCCCGTCCCATAAAATCTTCCATCGCCGAAAGTCGCACATCGGTGAAGTTTACCTTCACCCCCCTCATCCCGCGAAACTCGTCGCGGAGAAGTTTCTGCTTCTGTTGAAACTCAGTTGTAGAGACAGAGTGCCACTGGAAAGGCGTGTGAGGCTTCGGCGTAAAGTTGGAAATCGTCAGGTTGAAATGCAGACGCTTTCTGCCTTCAGTCCGACATTCTTGCTGTAGCCAACGGACAGTTTCGGCAATGCCGATAACATCTACATCCGTCTCTCCAGGCAGACCAATCATAAAATACAGCTTAATTTTTTCCCAACCCTGCTCGTAGGCTGTTTTCACGCCCCGCAGCAATTCTGCGTTCGTCAACCCCTTGTTGATAATGTCCCGCATCCGCTGGGTTCCAGCTTCCGGCGCAAAAGTCAGCCCACTTTGCCGCGTCCCGCCGAGAATATTGGCGATATTTTCATCAAATCGGTCTACCCGCTGACTGGGTAAAGAAAGGGAAATATTTTCATCTTTGAGGCGATTTTTGATTTCCATCCCCACCGCCGGTAGAGATAGATAATCCGAACAACTCAAGGACAGCAGGGAAAACTCGTTATATCCCGTCGCCCGCATTCCCTTTTCAATTGCCTCTACGACTTCCTGCGGTTCCACATCCCGCGCCGGACGAGTCAGCATCCCAGGCTGGCAGAAGCGGCAACCGCGAGTACAGCCGCGCCGCACTTCAATGGTCAGTCGGTCGTGGACTGTCTCCACATAAGGTACTAGCCCGATGGAATAAGCTGGCAGGGGGGCGGCAACTCGCCGTAAAACCCGCTGTGGTACATCCGGGCGATTGGGATGGACTGAGCCATCTTCTGCCATGTCGTAGAACTGTGGCACATATACGCCTGGTACTTGTGCCAAATTCAGCAATAGTTGTTCTCGACTGAGTTGAGCTTTTTTGCCTTTTTCCACTACCCAGCCAATCTCTGGCAGCACTTCCTCGCCATCTCCCAGAGCCAAGAAATCGAAAAAGTCTGCGTAGGGTTCGGGATTCGAGGTTGCCGTCTGTCCCCCAGCAAAAATTAGGGGATAATTCCAGAGAAATTCTTCACTCTCCCCTGCGCTTGTGCTTGTGTGCCTCTCTCGCCACGTCAGGGGAATCCCGGCCAAATCCAGCATTTCCAGAATATTGGTGGCTCCCAGCTCGTAGCTGAGACTAAAGCCCAAAATATCAAAATCTGTAAGACTTCGCCGCGACTCCACGGCAAATAACGGCGTCTGTGTTTCTCGGAGTTTCGCCGCTAAATCAGGGGCGGGTAAATATGCGCGATCGCACAGCTGCCCCAACTGAGCATTCAATATGTTGTAGAGAATGATATGCCCAAGATTCGATGCACCCACTTCATAAATTTCTGGGTATGTCAGAACCCAGCGTACCGCCGCCGCTTCCCAAGGCTTGTGGACAGCTCCTAGCTCATTTCCCAAATAACGAGCTGGTTTCTGGATCTCTGGTGTAAGTAGTTTCTCGACTGCGATCGCCACTGCAAAACGCTCCCCTGCTTCCAGTGCCTCAGATTCAACCCTAGCACCAATTCAGAGTTAGCACTCAGCAATAGCGCTCAACTTCTCAGTTTTCCTTCAGAAGTATTTGCTTGTTCTTATACTCCAATATTTGCTTCCAAGGCGGCAGGACTTTCAAAAATTTCAAATACTCCGTCAAGTTGAGCCAGTTCAAAAATCATCCGAATCGAGGGCGAAACCGAACAGAGGCTAAACCGCCGTCCTAGACTGTGTGCTAAACGGTGAGCCGAAACAAACGCCATCAAGCCAGCACTATCGAGAAACTCTACTTGAACCATATCAATCAGCACAATAGATCGATCGGGTGAAGAAACAGCTGCCGTCAGTTGACCTTGAAACTCAACCGCATTCGATGCATTGATATAACCTTGGGGCCGAATAACTGCAACGTTGGGGCGAACTAGCGTACTTTGCATGACAACATCCTGTTTCAGCTGTAAACAAAAATTTGTGTAATAGCTTCGACAATAAACTGTAAACTATGGTATTGGCTACCCCCTTTTAGGTAGTTTGCTAAATCTTCATTAGTTACCTCCTCTTATATAAAGTTTTCAATAAGCTTGTTTGAAAAGTGTCCCCTAATACGGACTTTTTAGAAGTTCTCTATTAAATAAATCTCTTTGTATATCTTTTTAAATTTCTGCATCTAACCTAAGACAGATGTATTCTTAGTATAATCCTATGCGAAGCGCATTTCCGCCCGTCAGGCACTTAAGTCTTCAAACATAGGTCTTCAAACAAACATCCGCTGCTATTCTTCACACCATTAAAACTTATCAACGATAATATTATTGCTATTAAACATCAACTCCGAAGCTTCATAGAGTTGTCAGAAATTATTTAAAAAATTAGCGGCAATTGCGGTTAATCTCACAGTGATTTAGATCACTTTAAACTCTAGCTTTAGATCACTGGCTCATCTATATATTCAACCGATAATTTTTAAGTGCGGGGTTCTATCGGTTTTTATGAGAACTACATACGCGATTCGTCAACTGGTAGAAAAAGCTCTCTATATTAAGAAATTAACTCCAGATATAGAGAACGAAATAAACTATGAATTGACCAGAATGGGTCACATCTCTGACGTTGATTATGAGGCGCTGGAATTACTCATGTCAGAGATGGATGCCGGTCGAATTCAACTTGTGCCCAGTGCATAAGTAAAATTAAAAATCAAAGGCAGATTTAGTCGATGGCACGAGACAATATTCGTGCCTTGGGAATCTTTCTAGACCAATCTCTTATCCGTTTGGCTCACCTGGCGGTAAACTGTCTAATTGTTTGCACTTGCTCTATTTTTCAGTTGTTAAATCGCCATGCAGTTTGCCAAACGTTTAGAAAAGATACCGCCGTACCTATTTGCCGAGATTAATCGCAAGCAGCATGAAATGATCGCCAAAGGGGTGGACATCATCAACATTGGAGTTGGCGATCCAGACCGTCCGACGCCAGCGCATATTGTCCAGGCGATGCATGAGGCGATTGACGAACCTTCGACTCATAACTATCCCCCTTATCAGGGAACTAAAGAATATCGCCAAGCCGCTGCGGATTGGATGGAACGTCGCTTTGGTGTCGCTGGCTTAAATCCAGAAACCGAGGTAGTGTCTTCTGTTGGGTCGAAAGAAGCGATTCACAATACATTTTTAGCGTTCGTAGAACCGGGAGACTACACCCTAATTCCAGACCCTGGTTATCCGGTGTACCGCACTTCCACAATTTTTGCTGGGGGGGAACCCTACACAATGCCCCTGCTAGCAGAACGCGGTTTTTTACCGGATTTAGATGCTATCCCGAAAGAAGTAGCACAGAAAGCGAAATTATTGTGGATCAACTATCCCAACAATCCCACAGGTGCGCTGGCAACGCTGGAATTCTTTGAAGAATTAGTTACCTACTGCAAACATTACGATATTCTAATCTGTCACGACCACGCCTATTCGGAAATGGCTTATGACGGTTATAAACCCCCAAGCGTGCTACAAGTTCCGGGCGCAAAGGACATTGCCATTGAATTTCACAGTTTATCTAAGTCTTACAATATGACCGGCTGGCGGGTTGGTTTTGTCGTGGGGAATGCGATCGGAATTAAGGGACTGGGACAAGTTAAAACCAATGTAGATTCTGGCATCTTCAAGGCAATTCAACGGGCAGCGATCGCTGCCTATGAAACCTCAGAAGAAGAACTCCAAGCGGTGATGTCAGTTTACCAAAACCGCCGCAACATCATCGTCGAAGGATTGCAATCCTTAGGATGGCCTATTGAGCCTCCCAAAGCCACCCTCTATATTTGGGTACCCGTTCCCAAAGGTTATACTTCAACGGAATTTGTCACCCTGTTACTGGAGAAATGCGGTCTTATAGTGCCCCCTGGAAACGGGTATGGTGCTGCTGGGGAAGGCTTTTTTCGGATTGCCCTCACCGTGGCAGATGAACGGATGCACGAAGCGATTCAACGGATGAGAGATGCCGGAATTCGCTACGAAGCCTGAAAATCACTCTGATTGGCTTGCCAAACTTGGCGGACAAACCAACTGAGTTGCCAGTGGGCATCTGAGGCGTCCGCCGTCGCATCTGGGGCGTCCAATTGCATTAACAGGGGAATCACCTCGGTATCCAGCGCTGGTCGAAACAACGTTACAGGCCATACTAAATCGGCACCCTGACGCAAATCGTACAGCGTTGGTAACAAGTTGGCATCATTGTCTGGAACTACAGTAAGCATCAAAGGACGCACCCAACATATCTGCCGCGAATCGACAACTTGAATCACGTCAGCGTACAGGCGAGTATTTTCATGGTCTAAACAAACAATCTGACAAGGCTGAAAGTTAGGGGTGGAACCGTTTGAGGCTTGCTTCACAGTCAGGAATGGCTAGCGCGAGTTGCTTCTTTATTGTACGAAGTTGGTTGGCTGTCCTCAGTGAAGAAGTCCCGGAGAAAAGGAAATCGCAGCTACACAGACGAAACTCGACGAAAGCGGGAAAAGATGGGCGATCGCTTCTGATGATAATAGATGGGTATTGATGTTCTTGCCACAAGAGAGACGGCTAGACTACAACTGTGTAATCTCCGTATCTCACGGCTAATCTATGGAACCTGTAACACTGACAGCTGCTGCGCCTTTGCGGATGAGCGATCGCTTCAAAATACAATAGAAACAACTTAGATTAAATCAGCCGTTATGGAAGAACTATTAGACCTTAAAGACTTGCTGCTAAAAGGTGATATCTAAGGCTCGTTAGCGATTGTAGAAGAACTCGAAGAAATGAGCAAAAACGACCTTATTGATAACATTCGTAGTTATGCAGTGATTCTGCTGCTACATCTAATTAAACAGCAAACTGAAAATCGCACGACTCGTTCTTGGGAAGTCTCTATCCGAAATTCAGTTCGAGAAATTCCGAGAACAAATAAGCGTCGTCAAGCAGAGAGTTATTACCTAACGCCAGAAGAGTTGGTTGAAACTCTAGAAGAAGCCTACTTGAATGCTATTGATAAGGCTTCCTTAGAGGTAGAAGAAGGACGTTATGAACTAGAAGAATTAGAACAACTAATTAATAAAAAAGAAATGCTAAATCGTGCCTTGGCTTTGATCTTACCGCCAGCATGAAGTCGTCTAGAAGCCATAATGATACTGAAAATTTTATAAAAAAGAATGAACGCGATCGCACTCTTCCCTCTTCCCTCTTCTCTTTGCGTCCTTGGCGTCCTTCGCGGTTCGTAAATCGAATTAGAAATTTCTAATTCTGCCGCAGGGCGTCGATAATTTGGACGTTCGCTTTGGGAAAGGGAAACCGATCGATTTCGTCCAATGTCACCCAGCGGATTTCATCAGATTCGATGGGTTGGGGAATGCCTGTGAGGTGGCGGCAGTGATGGACGTTGAGAGTGACGCGGAAGTGGGTATAAGTGTGGTCGATAGTGATGAGATGCTTACCCACTTCAATTTCAATCCCCAATTCCTCCTGAATTTCTCTTTTAATACATTCTTCAATGGTTTCACCCGGCTCTAATTTGCCGCCAGGAAATTCCCAAAGCCCGCCCAGAAGACCATTCTGGGGTCTGCGATCGATTAAAATTGCTTTCTGCTCGTTCCAGATAACGGCAACGCCGATGTTTTTGTGGGGGATGGGAGAGGAGGTTTCACGCATAGGAAGCTGGGATTGCATACCCAAATTGTACGCTTGACAGCGCGACATCCAGGGACATCGTGCAGATTCCGGGCGCGGGCGTAGGAGTCGGGGTGGTTACGCCAGGGGAGGTTTCGACCGTTTTGGGAGTACTAGGTTAGAAGCGATCGCCTAAACTCCAAAATAGCAGAACTCGGCAGACTGACTTCCCAGTTTGCCGAGCTGCTTTGTTGCGGCAATTGCAATACAATCATTGGTACAATTGGCGCTGATGCCGGTCGTCCCTACTCAGCATCAGACAAGTTGACTTCAGCACCACCTGCCAAAACGTTTTCAAAGGTCATTCTTTGTTCGGCGTTCCGCAAGAAATAGCCACTAATCATCGCCGAAGCCAGCAGACGCCCTAAATTTTCACGATTAGTGGTGATAGTTACGCCAAAATGTTCTGGGGGTAGGTGCCCCAACAGCCCGACAATATTGCGTTCCATTACCTGAAACACTTCCTGAGACGAGGGTTTGGAAAGCTGGGTAATCGTCTCTGGACTCATGGATTGGACGTATTGCCAAAGCAAGTTGCCGCCTTCCGACTCACTTTCAAAGAACTCTGAAACTCGATTTGACGGGTTGTTCACTTTGTTTCTCCGTACTTCCTAGAGGCAGCTACTCCCAGATCCCCGCACCAGGGTAGATCACTGCTCAAGATTTGTTCTATCGATCGACTCGGAAGCTGGCTCCGAGAGTTGTAAATGTTTGTAATACTCTTAATTTAGCAGGCTCCTTTGGGGGTCACAGTGGGCAGAACCGAACTTTAAACGGCGGATTCTTTTACCTCATAAGGGCTGAGAAAGTTCCTACTCAAAACTTCAAACTGGCTACTCAGTCCTCAATCCTCAATCTTCCATTAGCTAGCCGCGATGTATTCCCGCATATCGGCTTTGCGCTTGCGAAGCTTGGAGAGGGCTTCCCGTTCGATTTGCCGCACCCGTTCCCGGCTGATGTTGAGAAGTTCGCCAATTTTTGCCAGAGTCATGGCTTGTCCATCGGCTAAACCAAACCGCAGTGCTAATACCTCGCGTTGTTGAGGCGTTAAGTCTGACATTAGTTTTTCTAAGTCAACTTGGAGAGAGGATTGAGTTGCGAAGTCTTCTGGGGAAGGTCCGGTGTCTTCCAGTAGTTCTACCAGTTCTGTATCCTGATTATCTCCGACGCGCAGATCCAATGAAAGGGGCTGACGCGCCCGTTCTAGGTACTCCCGAACTTGCTTGGGGGTTAATTCTAGTTCGGCGGCTAGTTCGCCGACTGTAGCAGCTCGTCCCAGGTTTTGAGCGAGTTGGCGCTGAGCTTTTTTGATTTTGTTGAGTTTTTCGGTGATGTGAATGGGGAGGCGAATGGTACGTCCTTTTTCTGCGATCGCGCGAGTGATCGCCTGCCGAATCCACCAATAAGCATAAGTGGAAAATCGGTAGCCTTTGGTGGGGTCAAATTTTTCGACGCCCCGCTGCATTCCCATTGTGCCTTCCTGGATCAAGTCCAAGAGGTCTACGTTACGTTTGATGTACTTTTTGGCAACCGAGACGACAAGCCGCAAGTTGGCTTCGACCATCTTGCGCTTGGCGATTTCACCCAATACGATCGCCTGCTGTAATTCTTTCTCTGACAACCCAGTTGAAGAAGCCCACGCTTCGTCGGTTGGCTCGTATCCTAACTGCAACAAGAGTGAATTTTTCACTTCCTGCAAGCTGGCTAAGCGCTGTACTTGTTTCCCATAAAGGATTTCCTGCTCGTGAGTAAGCAGGGGAACGCGCCCAATTTCTCGCAAGTAAGCACGGACGGTATCTGTAGAGGTCTGAGCAGTTTTCATAGCGCTGAGTCTTGAATCAGAGCGATAATTTATAGCGATCGCAATTGTAAACTATTGTAACCTTTCTGAAAGGAGCCGTGTCTATCCCAAGAGGGGGGTTCCCGTGCCTTTTCCTTCAACATCAGCTATTAAAAGGGTACCCAGGAATCGCTCGGATAATTGCATCTTGAGAAACAAAATGAGAAAAATCTTGCAGATGCTTACTGACACTCAGCGACATTGGCAGGCGGGGGTAGGACAGGAATCGCGAAACGTTAGCAACCCCGATTGAGAAATTGCTCTTATCGGTGAGGGACGCGATCGCGGTATTACATTATTGCATCATGTCTGAGCGCCAGAAGCCGAAAAATAGGGATTTTCTTAAGCAGAAGGACGGTTTTTTGGGCGCAAAGCCAAGGAAAACGCGGCAATGGCAATTTGAGCAGAATCCGGGCTTTCTATTCCGCCTAAAAGACTTGAGAGAAACGACTGAGATTGACTTTGCAGAATATATATATTAAATTGGCAGACTGCTCAAGAGATGGCGAACTCAATAGCCTTATACGATTTGGGATTTCAGATTTTGGATTGTAGAAGACGAGAGACGCGATCGCGTCTGTTGCAGGTCGCCACTGACAACAATTTATTTGTAGCGACGTTCAGGTGAAATGGTATCAGGCTTGCTCTTTGCTCATTATCCCATAAACCCATGACTCAAACCGTCTGGATTGCAAGACACGCCAACCGCCTCGACTTCGTGAACCCCGACTGGTTCTTAACCGCCGAACGTCCCTACGATCCACCCCTGTCTGAGGACGGCGTGGAGCAAGCCAAACAACTAGCGCAACGCCTGAAGGGAGAAAAGATTGCCCATATTTTTGCCTCACCCTTCCTGCGAACGGTACAAACAGCGCACCAAGTTGCACAACTGAATTTACCAATCAAACTTGAGTCTGGCTTAAGCGAATGGCTAAATCCTCACTGGATGCCAGCGATGCCTGAAAGATTGTCAATGGAAGCATTGCACGAGCAATTTCCCCAAATTGACCTCAGTTACACCTCTCGCGTGGTAGCGAATTATCCCGAAACTGGGGAAGAAGCAATGAAACGCTCTGGGGAAGTCGCAAGACGCCTTGCTGCTGAGTTTCCCGAAGATATATTATTGGTGGGTCACGGGGCATCCGTCCTGGGTGCGACCCTTGGGCTAATCGGTGGAACTGCTAAAACAGAAGTGAATGCGGCACTATGTTGTTTGGTTAAGCTGGTGCGCGATGGTGAAGAATGGGTGATGGAACTCAATGGAGATGTCTCTCACTTGAGCCAAACTGAAAAAGTCATCCGGTTTAATTAAGGTCATGGGATTGTTACTAGCAGGGGATATCGGGGGTACTAAGACGATTCTGCGCTTGGTGGTGTCGTCTGATTCTGGGGCATTATTGCAGACTCTGTATGAGGCGATTTTTCCCAGTGGCAACTTTCCCGATTTGGTGCCAATGGTGCGGCAGTTTTTGACGGCGGCGGCTGGACAACTAGGCGAGACGCCGAAACCTGAAAAAGCTTGTTTTGCGATCGCAGGTCCCGTTGTCAATAACACCTCTATCCTGACAAATCTATCTTGGTCGCTTGATAGCAAACGGCTGGAGCAACAATTGGGAATCGCTGCGGTTAGTTTAATCAACGATTTCGCCGCCGTTGGCTATGGTGTCCTGGGTTTAACTGAATCAGACTTGTACACTTTGCAAACTGGCAAGCATCAGGAAGATGCGCCAATTGGCGTGATTGGTGCTGGTACCGGCTTGGGACAAGGGTTTTTAATCCGCTTAGCATCCAACGTCTATAAGGTGTTCCCTTCGGAAGGCGGACACGCTGACTTTGCGCCTCGCTCGGAGTTAGAATTTCAGCTGTTGAAATATCTGCTTGATAAGCATAATATTCAGCGAATTTCAGTCGAGAGAGTGGTTTCCGGTCTAGGCATTGTGTCGATTTACCAGTTTCTGAGAGATCGCCAAATTGCTGAGGAATCGCCAGAAATTGGGCAGATTATTAGAACGTGGGAACAAGAGATCGGGCAGAAAGACAAGACGATCGATCCCGCCGCGATTATTGGCAAAGCTGCTCTGGAAAAGCGCGATCGCTTGTGCGAACAAACAATGCAAATCTTTATGGAAGCTTACGGTGCCGAAGCCGGGAATCTGGCTATCAAACTATTACCTTATGGCGGTCTTTACGTTGCTGGTGGCATCGCTGCTAAAATTCTGCCGTTGATTCAAGAAGGCAGTTTCCTCCATGCTTTTCTTAACAAAGGTCGCGTGAGTCCGTTATTAGAAAGAATGCCGGTGCATATTGTGCTAAATCCGCAAGTGGGACTCATTGGAGCCGCTGTCTGTGCTGCTAGATTGTAGCCAGCGTCAAAGATTTGAAACGCTTGTCGGTACGCCAAGAGGGGTGAAATAGTTTTTTTAACGAACCGCAGAGGACGCCAAGGACGCAGAGAAAAGAAATAGAGAGTTTTACAAATCAGTTAGGAATGCTATATAACTTTGCGTACCGAAAGCGTTTAATTATTTAAAAATTAAATCTAGCCGCTGCTGGGCGTCTTTAAGTGCTTCCTGGGGCGAACTTTTGCCTAGTAAGACAGATTCCAGCGCTCTGCCTACATTTTCGGAAACCCGATTATAACCTGTGAAGATAGGACGCGATCGCGCATACTTTGCTTGCTCTAAAAACACTTTCACCGCCGGTTGTTCGGCGACAAAGGCTTGATATTTAGCACTTTGTCGCGCCTTCAGATTCACGGGCAGGTAGCCTGTACCAAGCGCCCATTCGGTCTGAAATTCTTCTCCCGCAACATATTCAGCAAACGTCCATGCCGCTTGTTCTCGTTCCGGGGTAGTTTTTAAAATAAACAGATTCTCGCCCCCAGTCGCCGTAGCTTGTTCTTTTTGCGCTGGGATGGGGAAAACGCCAAAATCAACGCCAGTTGCTTTCAGTTGCCCCAGCGTCCAAGGGCCGGTTAGTTGCATTGCTACTTTTCCGGCAAGGAAGTTATCTGTCTCATAGCCTCGTTCTGGTAGAGACAAAATTGTTGAGCCATCTTCAATTAAATTGCGCCAGAATTGAAGGGCAGCGATCGCGCCTTGATTGTTGGCTAAAGCGATCGCAGAAGCTTCTTGCCCTTGAGTATTCCCCAACTCACCGCCGCCACTCCACAGAAATGGCAACCAAAGGAATACTGCAAATTCTCCCTTTCCCAAAGGCAAAAATATCCCGTGTTGGTCGATGCGCTTGTCGCCATTTGTATCGCGGGTTAAAGTACGAGCAACTTGCCGCAATTCGTCCCAGGTTTTGGGCAACTCGGTTATCCCCGCTGCCTTAAACAAACTGGGACGATAAAAAACTCCTACATTATTCGTCCCAAACGGCACCGACCAAGTATGACCCGCGTACTGCATTGATTCAAACAAGGCGGGGTCAATTTCGTCGCGCACAGGGGATTGCGCCAGCCAATTTTCCAAAGGCGCGATCGCATCCAATTCTACCAGCTGACCCGTGAGGGTCGCGTTAAACCACAACAGATCCGGCGGCGCATTTCCCACCACCGCTGCCAAAATTTTCGGCAACTGCTGATCCGCTTGTCCCACATAAAAGGATTCCACCTGAATATTCGGATGCGCCTGATTGAACTTGTCCACCAGCGACTGCAACACATCCCGATTCGGCGGCGGATTCACCCCTTGCCACAACGTCAGTCGGATGACATCCGCTGCTTCCGAACGCCCCGGCTGTAGCTGACATCCTGCCAATCCTAACAGGACAATGCCTAATAGCAACCCCCGGCTCAAAAAACTCCACAGTTTTTGGAAAAAATTACTAGACCCGTTAAATCCAACTGACATAATTGAATGCCCAATTTTGAACCGAAACAGCGTTAAAATGCTCACCATGAGCGACTAAAAGCCATCATATTTTTTTGAGCAACGTTGTTTTTGTAACCATTCTTTACACTGATAACTCTCTTGCTTGAACTAAAACATCTACTTTATTGATTTAAAGTAAAGCTTCAGTTTTTGTAAGCTAACAGTTTCAAATAATTGCCTGATGAATAAAAATATTTATAGATTTCTTCTATCACTGCTGGTCATTATCACCCTAAGCACTTGTAAATCCCGTACCGTAGAAAATTTTACCACGGTTACGCTGAGCGGATGGCAAAGCAACCCCAACGAGCAACAATTGCTAGATCGGGTACTAAAGAAGTTTGAAGCCGAAAATCCCAATATTAAGGTAAAGTATGAAGTCATCAATGAACAATACATGGATGTTATCAAAACTAGATTAATTGGTGATGCTGCGCCGGATGTATTTTATTTAGATTCTTTTGAAGCTCCTTTATTGATGAAGTATGAGGTACTGGAACCCTTAGACTCTTATATTACAGCTAAATTTGACTTAGATGATTTTGAACCTTCTTTACTTAAGGCTTTTAGGTATAACGGAAAAATTTACGGGTTGCCTAAAGATTTTGCTACGCTGGCACTTTTTTATAACAAAAAAGCTTTTGCTGAAGTTGGTTTAAGCCAACCTCCCCAAACCTGGGAGGAATTGCGGGATTATTCACAAAAATTGACTATCGATAAAAATAGAGATGGAAGAATCGATCGGTATGGGTTTTGTATTATCCCCGAACTTTCCCGTCAATACTTTATGATTAAAGCATTTGGAGGTCAGTTAATCGATCGAAATGGCTACGCTGCCTTCGCTACTCCAGATAGCCTGAAAGGTTTAGAACTACTTATAAATCAGTATCGAAAAGAGAGAACTGCCGCCCAGCCTACAGATGTTGGTGCTGATTCATGTAGCGAAATGTTGGGGCAAGGTAAAACCGTAATGGCAATAGAAGGTAGCTGGGCAATCCCATTTTTGAAAGAAACTTTTCCCAAAGTTGAGTTTGCGATCGCTGAAGTTCCACCAGTGAACGAAAAGGAAGGAACAATGGCTTATACGGTGGCTTATGTAATGAATAAACAAGCCCAGCATAAAGAGGCAGCTTGGAAATTAATTGCTTACTTAACTGGGAAGCAAGGGATGAAAGCGTGGGCGAGTCAAGGATTAGCTATACCGACTCGGAAATCCGTTTTAAATGAGCTAAACTATTCTGAAAATTCTCTGTATACTCCATTTGTTGAAGGGGCAAAATATGCAACAATTTGGCAATCTGGGGAAAATTTACCAACTATTTTAACCCACTTTAATAATCAATTTATTAGTGCTTTGATCGGCGAACAATCTTTGCAAGATGCGATGCTAAAAGCGCAAAATACAGCCAATCGGGAGATTTTAGCAGCCAAATAATTAAAAATTTGCGGAGTAGTAGAGGAAGCCAATGTTGAGAGAAATTGGGAAGAAGGAAATTACCAGACAAGCTTTAGCTGGCTACTTGTTTATGGCTCCTACACTAATTATTATGGGAATATTTATTATTCTTCCGATTGCCTATGCTATTTTTATCGCTTTTCACAAAGTACGAATTTTAGGAGAACTGAGTTATAGATTTATTGGCTTAAAAAGCTTTGTCAGAATGGCTGACGATTCCCAAGTCTGGATTGCTTTGCAGAACACCGCTGAGTATGTGGCGATTGTTGTTCCTATCCAAACGATACTGGCGCTACTTCTAGCCACAATCCTCAATACTCAAATCAAAGGAAAAAACTGGTTTCGGATTATTTTCTTTCTGCCGACTGTCACTTCATCGGCTGTATTAACCTTAATTTTTATGTGGATTTACAACTCCAATGGTCTACTTAACAATTTTTTAGCTTTTTTAAGACTACCAACTTACAACTGGATAGGAGATCCATCGGTAGCATTGAAAGCAATTATGTTAATGAATATCTGGGCAACAGCACCTTTATTTATGGTAATTTATCTAGCAGCTCTGCAAGATATCCCTGCTTCTCTTTATGAAGCGGCGACAATTGATGGAGCTAGCCATTGGGAAAAATTTATTTATATTACATTGCCGTTGCTCAAGCCGGTGACATTTTTTATTGTGGTGATGGGTGTTATTGGCACCTTTCAACTTTTCGATCAATCTTATATTTTTTCAAAAGGTTCCGGCGGCCCGAATAACTCAACACTAACGGTTGTACTTCTAATTTATCAGTATGCTTTTAAGAGGTTGGATATGGGCTATGCAGCGGCATTGGCGTTGATGCTGGCGGCTGTTATTATGGTGGCAACGCTAATTCAACGGCGTTTTTTTCAAGAAGAAAAATTAGACTCGTAAAGTGGGAATTGGCTACTCTATAACTAGATCAATCCTTGAAGAAATTGTGAAATATTTTTTAACAAACCGCAAAAAACGCAAAGGACACGAAGAAAGAGAAACAAGAGATACAGAATATTTTACAAATGAATTAGGATTGCTATACAGATAGTTCAAGAATTTACCTTAATTTTGTATGAATCGTTCTCGGTGGCTCAAAGTTATTTTGTATGCAGCATTAATTTTGTATGCTGTGATTACGGTTATACCGTTTGCTTGGGCGCTTTCAGCGTCTTTTAAGCCACTGTCAGATATTGTGGCGGGTGGGATGAATTTTATGCCCGAACATTTTACGCTGGATAACTACAAGAAGATTTTTATTCAGGAAGCTTTGTTTGGGCGGTGGTTGTTTAACAGCGTGTTTATTGCTGTTTGTGTTACCGGATTGAATTTAATCTTTAATTCGATGGCTGGCTACGCGCTGGCACGAATACGGTTTCCTGGCAATAAAATTTTATTTTTTGTAATTTTAGGTGTTTTAATGATTCCGGGACAAGTAACGTTGATTCCCAGCTATTTGATTTTAAAATACTTGGGATGGTTGAATACTTATCAGGGGTTGATTATACCCACTGCGGTGAATGCGACGTTTATTTTTATGATGCGGCAATTTTTTGTCAATTTTCCAAAGGAACTAGAGGAGGCAGCGGCGCTGGATGGATTAAGTCGCTGGGAAACTTTTTTGCAAGTTGTTCTGCCTTTGGCGAAGCCTGCTTTGGCAGCACAAGCGATTTTTATTTTTATGGGTTCGTGGAATAATTTTTTAATGCCGCTGATTATTTTGTCGGATAAGGAGATGTTTACCCTGCCGCTGGGATTGAATACGTTTAAGGGGCAATATATCAATTATTGGAACTACATTATGGCGGCGTCGATGGTGTTTACGCTGCCTGCGCTGGCTATTTATGCTTTTTTTAATCGCTATTTTATCCGGGGGGTTACATTTACTGGCGGGAAATGATGTTAGTAAAACTGGGCGAATAGAATTCGCAGCTATATAAACAAAGTCCGCAGGCGCGGACTTTTGAATAAACCCTTGCACCATCCGGGTTTTGTCTGTGTAGACGCGGTTTCTAACCGCCAGCATATATTTGCTACTTTGCAGGGTATAGAAACAAGATTGAATAGACAGGCTTGGTTAGGACTTACGCAACATCACCACATCTGAGGGCAACCACAGAGGGATTGAACCGACAAGAACGCTATATGTATAAGCTTTGCGTAAGTCCTGTTGGTATGAAGTACGGGTTGGTTTTTGTTTATCCTATGTTTGGACGAGCGTATAAATGATTTCAGTCTATGGCTGGACATAGTAAGTGGGCAAATATTAAGCGTCAGAAGGCGAGAGTGGATGCGGTGAAGGGGAAAACGTTCACCCAGCTAGCTCGCGCTATTATTGTGGCAGCTCGGAGTGGTATACCAGACCCAGCAGGTAATTTTCAACTCCGCACGGCGATTGATAAGGCAAAGGCGGCTGGGATTCCGAATGAGAATATTGAACGAGCGATCGCTAAAGGTGCGGGGACTTGGGGAGCAGATGGCGCTCAGCTAGAAGAAATTCGCTACGAAGGTTATGGTTCCGGCGGGGTGGCGATTTTGCTGGAAGCGCTCACCGATAATCGCAATCGTACCGCCGCTGATTTGAGAGCGGCTTTTAGCAAAAATGGCGGTAATCTCGGTGAAACCGGCTGCGTCTCGTGGATGTTTGAGCAAAAAGGTGTTTGTATCCTGCTCGGTGCGGTTGAGGAAGAGGAGCTATTGGAGGCGTCCTTGGAAGGGGGCGCTGAGTCCTACGAGCTGACACAGGAGGAGGATACGCAGGGAGCCGAGATATTTACGTCTGTGGCAAATTTGGAGAATTTAGAGCGAACTTTAAAGGAGAAAGGTTTTAAAGTCACTGAGGTGGAACTGCGCTGGATTCCTAATAATACGGTGGAAGTCGCCGATCCACAGCAGGCGCGATCGCTCCTCAAATTGATCGATACCTTGGAAGGACTTGATGATGTACAAAATGTCACCGCTAACTTCGAGATGGCGGATGAGCTGATGTCTGTAGAGTTTAGTTAATGGCTAATGGCAATTGCTCTGTGTCCCTGCTTTAAGAGCGATCGCGCATCCATACATCTGTCTTCAGGCGCGATCGCTATATCTGTCTTAAGCAAGGTTAATCTCCGGCTGCCAGCTTATTAAATCTTAATATTGCGGCAAAACAAGCTTGCCTCAGTTGCTCAGTTTCCTGAGCTGTCATTAAAGCAAAACAATCGGAGATTCATACATGACATTTACAACCAACGAAACCAGCAAACAAGCCTTAGATACTTTTCAGAACTTCGATGCAGATACTCAGCTTGCCATCCTGTGGTTCGGCTACCTCGACATCAAAGACCAACTGACACCAGCCAATGCCACTTCTGCCCAAGACGAAGCTGCCGCCTTGTACCATGCTATCCTGGCACTGCCCAAGGAAGAACAGCTACAGGCGCAGCGCGACATCGTTTCCGGTGCCAATAGTGATATTAGCCGTGCCTATAAAGCTGTAAGTTCTAGCTCTAAGCTAGATGTGTGGCTGCGGTTGGCACAAGGTATGGACAAAGGTGAAATCATTCAGGTGCCTTCTGACTATAAACTGCCCGCACAAACCGACGAATTTACCGCCAAAATCAAGCAACTGGACTTTGAAGAACGGATTAATTTCATGCGTAGTGCTGCAATCGAAATGGGTGCTAAGTAGTCTGAAGTTGCGCCCATTGAGAGTGTGAAATCAGTCCCAAACATTGCACCGATTTTAAAAACAGCTCTTCTAGAGAGGTTCGCCAATAAGAGAGAAGAAGCTTCTTCAGATGCCTAACCTTTAGCAAGCTTCCTCGTATAAAATCCCTGCTAATTGCTTTGCAATTAGTGGGGTAATATTTTATTCTACCAAACTGCATCCAGAGTAATCTGTGGCGTTGACCTCTCCCCTGCGAGGGAAGGGGAGAAATGCGCCAAGAAAGGAGAAAAGTTTCCCCTTCTCTAATAGAGTTGGGGCTGGAGATTAGGTTTTTTACTAGACATCGCGCCTGTCAACTTGATTGCTCCATCTGTTCGCGTCACAATATGAGAGTAAATATTCTTATTGTTTTGACAAATTTTGTTAACAATGGCGCTGGAACAGACAGTTCAAACAATTTCGTCGCCGCAGACATCGGCAACCCAGCAAGGCTTTGACTACGACTTAGCGATCGCTGGCGGTGGAATTATTGGGGCAACTCTCGCTTGTGCCTTAAAGGATTCTGGATTGCGGGTAGCGTTAATTGAGCGATCGCCCCAGTCTGCTGCGGTTGCCATCGGACGCGCTTATGCCATATCCCTAATGTCGGGGCGTATCTTCGAGGGAATGGGTGTTTGGGATAAAATATTGCCTCAAATCAATGCATTTCAACAAATTCGCCTATCTGACGCTGATTATCCCGGTGTAGTCCAACTTTTACCCCAAGATTTAGGTACGGACAGGCTAGGGTATGGGGCGGAACATCGGGTGCTGCTGACGGCTTTGCAGGATAGCTTGAGAGATTGCCCGAATGTGTCTTGGCTGTGTCCGGCGGAAGTGGTGAGTGCAGACTATCAAGCTGACGCGGTGGAGATAGAAATTGTGATGAGAGGAGAGATTCCCCACTCCAAAATTCAATCTTCCCAAACCTCGGAGATCCCCCCCAACCCCCCCTTAAAAAGTGGGGGCGATGAGGGGAAGCAAACATCCAAAATCAGAACGCGCTTGCTGGTAGCAGCAGATGGGGCGCGATCGCCTATCCGCCAAGCCGCTGGTATCCGCACCCAAGGATGGCATTACTGGCAATCTTGTGTGGTGGCAACAATTAAACCGGAAAAATCCCACCAGAATATTGCCTACGAACGCTTTTGGCCTAGTGGCCCGATGGGGGTTCTGCCGCTACCGGGGAACCGCTGCCAGGTTGTTTGGACTGCCCCGCATACAGAAGCGAAAGCTTTGCAGGAAATTGACGAAAAAGAGTTTCTGGCGGAACTGGAACGTCGCACGGCTGGGCTGTTGGGGCGTCTGGAACTAGAAGGCGATCGCTATGTTTTCCCAGTGCAATTGATGCAAAGCGATCGCTACACGCTTCCCCGACTCGCCCTGATTGGCGATGCTGCCCATTGTTGCCATCCGGTGGCGGGACAAGGCATGAATTTGGGGATTCGGGACGCAGCAGCGATCGCCCAAGTTTTACAATCTGCCCATAATTTAGGGGAAGATATCGGCGATATACAGGTACTTAAACGCTACGAACGCTGGCGTAAACAAGAAAACCTGACAATTTTAGGTTTTACCGATTTCCTAGATCGGATGTTTTCTAATAATTGGTTGCCAGTCGTGGCAATACGCCGCTTCGGTTTATGGATGCTGCGGCGAATTCCTCCCCTTAAAACCTATGCTTTGCAGCTAATGACAGGACTTAGAGGGCGTCATCCAGAACTGGCTTCTCGGTAAAAATTACCTCTGGTTCAAAAGGACGTACCTCGGCTTGATTGCCATTCGAGATCCCTGCGGTCAAATTCTTTGCTACTTGCATGATATCGGACGGCATCATAATCACCGTCGTCGTGTTATTTTCTGCCCCAATTTCTGTCAGCATTTGTAGACGCCGCAACTCCAATACAGCGGGGTTCTTCATAATCACTTGCGAAGCTTCTGCTAGCTTAATCGATGCTTCCTGTTCCGCCGCCGCTTTAATGATCCTGGCTCGTTTTTCTCGAATTGCTTCCGCTTCTTTTGCCATTGCCCGTTGCATCGCCAGGGGAATTTCCACGTCTTTCATTTCCACCCGTTCAATCACAATCCCCCACGGTTCTGTGATTTCATCGACAATTTCTTGGACTTTGACGTTAATCTTATCCCGGCTTTGTAAGACATCATCCAGAAGATTTTGACCAACCACATTCCGTAAAGTCGTCAATGCGATTTGGTAAACCGCCATATTGTAATTTTCAACCCGATTGATAGCCTTTGACGGGTCAAGAATTCGGTAATAGAGAACCGCATTAACTTTAATCGTAACGCTGTCCGCCGTAACGGTTTCTTGGGGTTCAATATTAACCGTTTTGGTGCGGACATCGATCTGCATTTTTTGATCGATCCAGGGAATAATCCAATACATCCCTGGCCCCATAACGCCCTTTGTTCTACCGAGTCGAAAGATAACGCCGCGTTCATATTCTCGGTCTAGTTTAAATCCAGAAATGGCTAGAACGCAAAAGAAAACTAAAAGTGTGCCTAGAGTGGTGCCCATATTTGGCGAAAGGAAATCGTTACTAAGTCCATTCTAGACTCGGCGACAGAGTAATAGCAGGATACCGCTTACCAGCCGGATCTGGCAAACCAAAGCAGCAGTAACGATGCTACGCTAAGAGTAATAAATTGCAAAACAATTATTTGAATTAACCACCGAATTGTTAAGATAATTTTCATAGCCTTCTCCTCACTTAATATCTGGCTGAAAAATTGCGTATCTCTCCAATATGAGCGATTGATTAATGGAGTCTTGTGATGAAAGGGGTGCCCAAATGTGACAATCGTTGTCCGGGTTTGTGACGATCGTCACTTCCGTCTCGTCTCAGACGCTTAATTTGGCTGTGTCGAAAACTGGAATAACCAAAAACACAATCATTGTGGCATACCCCTTCATGCGAACAGCCCTTCCCGTAGACTACCACTGAATCATAACAATTCTCTTTTTTAGCGCGATGGTTGCGGTTTCCCCTAACCACTCAATCATCGCGGTTTTATGAGAAATTCTAAGTATAATTAAAGCCAGCGAACCGGATTGGTCTTGCCTGATTGCAGCCAAAGTATTACCAATTCGTCAACTTGCTTAGTATAGATTGCGAGTTTTTACAGAGAATTCCATACTTTTTTAAGGAATAGACTCACTTCACAGACTTATGGAATCAAAACTCGCTATCAGAAAGCTTCCAGTCCGCCGCTACCGCTGGTTTGAGAGATTGATGGCAATCATTGCCACGATCAACTTTGCTTTAGTGTTGTTTGACCTAAGTTACATACCCTGGCGTGATTTCTACCTTCGGGAAATTCCCAGTCTCATTCAGATGTACGATCCCATTAAAGGAATTGAACTGCATCGAGAAACGCAGGCTTATCTCAATCGGGTGAACGAACTGGAACAGCAAGTGATGCAGACTGGACTAGAGTCGGCAGAGGTAGAAAGCTTGCTACAGGACTTGCGTAGCCGCAGTAATGAAATGATTGAGGATAATCCGTTTGCGTTGGCGAAGAAAAGCGGTTCTTTAGAAAAAATTAAGAATCAACTGCGCGATCGCGTGAGTAAAGAATCGGCTCATCAAGCCTTTAATGAATTTTGGAGTCAAGCTTATCTTTTCCAAGCAGGTTGGCAGCAAGAACTCAATTTTTTTAATACAGAAACTCGCCCCCTGATTCAGACTAACTACTATCGCAGTTTGGGAATAAATGGGAAATTTTTTGATAAATTCTGGTTGATTGACTTACCGTTTACAATTTTATTTGCTCTAGAATTTTTGGTTCGCACTTTCTATATCAGTCGCCAATATCCTGACTTTAGCTGGCTACAAGGAATGCTGCGGCGATGGTACGATCTGTTTTTGCTGCTACCCTTTTGGCGGTGGTTGCGAGTCATTCCGGTAACGATTCGCCTCTATCAATCTGAATTACTAAATCTTGAACCTGTACGGCAGCAAATTAACCATGATTTTGTGGCTAATTTCGCTGAAGAATTGACTGAAATTATGGGCATACAGGTAATTAACCAAATGCAAGGAGCAATTCAACGAGGCGATCTAGCACGCTGGCTGTTTCATCCTGGAAATCGCCGCCCCTATATCAATATTAATAACACCAATGAGCTGCAAGCGATCGCAATTCGCCTGATTAACCTCAGTGTCCATAATGTTCTCCCCCAAATTCAGCCTGATTTAGAAGCTTTAGTGCATCACAGTCTGGAAAGTACTCTCAAGCAATTTCCGGTTTTTCAACAATTCCAAAATGTTCCGGGTTTGAGTCGTTTACCTAGCCAGATTAGTGAAAATTTTGCTAAAAATTTCTCTCAAACCGCTTACAATAACGCCCTAAAAGCGGTTGAAGATCCAGTTGCCTCAGAACTAACGACTCGTTTAATTGATAATTTTGGAAAAGCTTTAGAGGGGGAATTACAGAAAAAGCACAATCTTCAGGAAATCGAATCTTTACTTATAGATATGTTAGAGGAAATCAAAATTAACTACGTCAAGGGCATTGCAGAATCAGGAATGGATAAAATCTTGGATGAAGCGGAGCAATTGCATCAAATTGTTCGGCAATAGATTAATAATCTACACGGTTTTCTTTCAAACTCAACCTGGAATGAAGCAGGATGAGAGTAGGGACACGGCAATGCCGTGTCCCGGAGAGTGGCATCTACTTCCCTCCAAAAAGCGAGGGAATAGAGGGGGTTAAGGGAAGGAGAAATCCTACTTCCCCTGCTTAAAGAGGGCATATAGCAATCCTAAATGATTCGTGAAGGCGAGATCCCCGACTTCTCTAAGAAGTCGGGGATCTGAACCGCTGGTATCTCACAACTCAAATAGGATTGCTATAGAGGGGGTTCTATGTAAATTTTTACAATTGAAATGCTGCCAAATGGTAGAACTTTGGCTGCCTTTGCGGTTACTCGAAGGAATATGCGCTAACACTATCTATTATTGAAGTGCATCGCCTAAGCTTAATCTCTCCAGCCATCTTAAAATTAGCGAGGCCCCTATGAAATCAATCGTGAGTGGTGTTAGCTTGTTGCTAGCAGTACTGCACTTGGCGGGAATCAGCATAGAACGGGTGCAGGCACAAGCAATCATCCCAACACCCGATATTACTGCTACCCTCTCCGGTGTGGAACAGAATATTCTTCTGGCACAAGTTGCTACCCCCACCAAATTAGACAACGCTTTCGATCGAGAAAATTTGACGGAGATAGTGCCGCAAATTGAACAAACGTGGGAAAAACAATATGAAGATTACTTTCGGATAAATTTCTCCGACGAGTCAATTACAGCAAAGGATGTCGCCGATACTCTAGGCAAAATTGCGGTTCAAACTGGTAAAAAGCCTGCTCTAATTTATGTAGTTCCTAGAGCAAAACAACTAGAACTGGTGTTGATTACTCCGGGGAATCAACCGATTCACTCTTCGCTTCCGGGTGCGAAGAGTGAAGTCCTGCTCAAAGAAGTGACAAAGTTTAGAGAAAATATCGTAGATCCCAAACAGCGGAATAGTACCCGCTATCTGCCAGCAGCGCAGCAGTTATATCGGTGGATTGTTGCGCCACTGGAGACAGATTTGAAAAAAAATAAGATAGACACGCTGATCTTTTGTATGGGTGTTGGTCTGCGTACTATTCCACTAGCAGCATTCCATGATGGGCAAAAGTTTCTGGTGGAAAAGTATAGTATTGGGCGCATTCCTGCTTTCAAACTGACAGATACCCTCTATGTCTCTCTGAAGAATTCGCAAGTTCTAGCAATGGGTGCGTCAAAATTCAAGGAGCAAAATCCCTTGCCTGCGGTGCCAGTGGAGTTATCTGCGATCGCGCAAAAGCTAGGGCAGGGTAAATTCTTCTTAAACCAACAATTCACCCTGGCTAATCTGCAATCGCAACGCGCCTCAGAACCCTATAAAATTATTCACCTAGCAACCCATGCCTTCTTCGAGCCGGGAGAACCGAGCAACTCCTACGTTCAGTTATGGGACGTGAAACTGACACTGGATAAGATGCGGCAATTACAATGGAACTCTCCACCCGTGGAACTGTTAGTGCTGAGTGCTTGTAGAACTGCTCTCGGCGATGAACAAGCAGAATTAGGCTTTGCGGGGTTAGCCGTTCAGTCTGGAGCTAAGTCTGCTGTCGCTAGTTTGTGGTCTGTCAGCGATGAAGGAACCTTGGGACTGATGACAGAGTTTTATCAGCAACTGAAAACTGCCCCCATTAAAGCAGAGGCGCTCAGGCAAGCTCAGATAGGGATGTTGCAAGGGAAGGTACACCTGCAAGATGGTCAGTTGTACAGTTCCAGTGGGAAGATATCTCTGCCGCCAGAACTGGCAGGAATTCAAAACGTGGATTTATCGCACCCCTACTATTGGGCTGCCTTTACCTTAGTGGGCAGCCCCTGGTAATTAAAAATTAAAAACCAATTTTTAATTTTTAATTTTTAATTTTTAATTGAATTAAAGGGGTCGATAGACGCGATAGTTGATTTCGGGGAAGATGTTGTCAATTTCCTCCACTTTTTCCAGCCAACCGCTGTCGATTTTGCCATCTTTGATATCGTCGTAGAGTTTGTGGAAGCGCATCAAGTGCGATCGCGTTCTTCTCACCGCATAAGGCACCATCGTTCCCGTCCGCATAATAAACGCCCAGTCAGAAGATTGTGCCAGCAGCACTTCCCGCGCCGCTTGATTGAGAGCTTTCCACTCCAGCTCATCTGCGGGTTCCCGCCGCCCCAGCTCGATCATCCGCTCTGCTGCCTTATGCAAGTGCGGGTAAATCCAAGCATTCGTCTCATTCAGCCAATACTCGTGGAAGCCTTTATAACCCCAACTCGACTGAGAAGGACGGCAGACTTGCTGCATCGGATTCCCTTGTAAATAATCAGCCAAATGCGTCATCTGATACGTGCCTTGGTCATACCAAGACTTGCGGAACAGATAATCGATAAACCAAGGACCTTCGTACCACCAGTGACCAAACAATTCCGCATCGTAGGGCGAAACGATGATTGGCGGACGCTGCATCATCTGGTGCAAATGCTCAACTTGCCGCTCTCGGTTATACGTGAAATTTGCGGCGTGTTCAGCCGCCTTTTCCCGCGCCCAATAGGGATCGTAAAGTTGCTTATCGCCCAACCCCAAACCGCGCCCAGTAATCTTGTGATATTTGATGCCCGTATTCTTCCGCTGACCGTTGGGCATGATGTAGGGCTTAATGTATTCGTATTCCGCTTCCCAGCCCAAATCTTTGTAAAATTCCCGATATTCCGCCGCACCGGGATAGCCTACTTCCGAAGACCAAACCTGCTGGGAAGACTCGTGATCTCGACCAAAGGCAGCAACTCCGGTTTCTGTAAAGATCGGAGCGTAAGAGCCAAAGCGGGGACGAGGACGGGCGTAGAGAATGCCATGTCCATCGGTCAGGAAGTAGCGCAAGCCCGCATCGGCGAGCATTCGTTCTAACCCTTCATAGTAGGCGCATTCCGGCAACCAAATCCCTTTGGGAGGACGCCCAAAGCTTTGCTCGTAGTGTTCTACTGCTACCTGAATTTGTGCCCAGACTGCCTGAGGATACATCTTCATCAGCGGCAGGTAGCCGTGCGTTGCGCCGCAGGTGATGATCTCCAGGTTGTTACTATCTAAAAATTGCTTAAATGCCGTTACCAAGTCGCGGTTATGGCGTTCCCAGGTTTGGCGAATCCCGCTAAATTCATGAACGTAATGTTCGGCGAGATAGCGAATATGACCGTTATTCGCGTTATGCTCAACTTCTAGTTCAACGAGTTCTTCCAGTTTCGCTAAGTGGTCATCGTAGCGCTCTTGCAGTAGCGGATCGCGCAGCATCGACACCAAAGGCGGTGTCATGCTCATGGTGATCTTGAAGTCAATGCCGTCCCGCTTTAAGCCTTCAAATACGTGCAGCAGAGGAATGTAGGTTTCGGTGATGGCTTCAAACAGCCACTCTTCTTCCAGAACGTAGTCACTTTCAGGATGCCGCACGAAGGGCAGGTGGGCATGGAGAACAAGAGCAAGATAGCCGATGGGCATAGTAATTCTGGGGTCTTAGATGGACATGAAATTGAAGCAGGCTGGGCAAAATTGAAGTTATTTTAAGATTTTACGGCGAAAGCGAGTCAGCATTGGGCGGGGATTCCCAATAAGTTCTGGCGGTGGTTCGCCTATCCTGGTAATTGACGATCAATTTGCCTGCTCCCTTTTGAAATCAGCGTAAAATTCAGCCTGTGCTAAAAAAAGTAACTTTGACACTTAGCCTATTAACCGGCGCTCTTTGGGTTGGTGGCTCTTTTCAATCTACGTTCGCCACTCCCCTTATTGTTGCCCAAGAAGCACCTGTCCAAACACCAGCCCCAGAACCAAAAGTCGCCCCATCCGCACCAGCACCTACCCAAGCACCGACAACTCAACCAGCGTCATCTGATGTGAAGCTGACTTTAGAAGATTTGCCTGCTGGGTTTCAGGAACTCCCACCCGATGTAGCCGTCGAGATTGCCTCCAAATTGGATGTTCTCAGACAACAGCTAACGCAAGCGAACATGAAGCCGGAGAACTTCTTTGCTTTCGTTAATCCAGAGAACTTCCAAATCGTCTTGGGCTTCACTGGAAATATGCCAAATCAGCCCGAACAAGCTAAGTTTGATGCGGGTCTGCAAGAAATGCAGAACCCTCAGAAGCAACAACAGATGTTGAGCCTACTGCGGGAGAGACTCAAAGCATACCAGGGACTAGAAGTTGTGGAATACAAACCCCTGCCGGAACTGAATAACCTGGGGAATGCTTCGGGTGGCATGACGCTGGCTCTGAAGATACAAGAGCAACCCGTGCGGATGGATATCGCTGCTTTTCGCCGAAATTCGACAGGAGCGTTAACAGCGGTGATGTACGTCAATGGTAAACAGCCAGCGGTGCAGGTAGGAGATGTGGTTCGCAAGCTAGACAGCCGGATTTTGCAGGTGTCTCCTGCTGCCAATCTGCCTCGCACCCGGTTAGGACGATAGACGGGCGATCGCGCCAGCAATCTCTCTTAGGCGATAGAGCGCGATCGCTTAAGAGAGATTTAAGGGTTGCTGGCGCGATTGAGTTCATCTGTCGATCCGCTCGCAGCAGAGTATATTAGAGGGCTAAGACCTGCCCAATCCGCTAAATCCCTGAAAGGGATTTAAATATGGCTGAAACAGCTAGCACAAAAACGTCTGAAAGTAAAGCCCGTCCCATCTGGAAGCGTATCCCACTCTACTTTCAAATATTAATTGCCCTGATTCTAGGCGTAGGCTTGGGGATGTTGCTAGGTGCTGGGAACCCCGCTCCTCAAAATGTCGCCGCGATCAATAACCTGGCAATTCCTTGCAACTTGGTATTAAAGGCGCTCAAAGCCCTCGCCACACCGCTGATTCTGCTGGCAGTGCTGCATACCTTCCTCACCGCCAGTATCCCCGGCAGGTCAGGTCGCCGTTTGGCAGTTCTGTTGTTAACCAATACTGTCGTAGCCATCCTGATTGGTCTTTTAGTCGCCAATGTCGTGCAACCGGGCAGATGGGGAGGTCTTGTTGCACCCCCAAGCACTGCCGAAGTCACCAAGACACTCGACCCCTGGGGACTCCTGCAAGATAGCGTGCCTGCTTCTATCCTCCAGCCTTTGGTCGAGAACAATGTTATCCAACTGATTGTCGTCGCCCTGAGCTTTGGAATCGTCTTGCGTGCCTTGAAAACAGAGCAGGTAGCTCAAGGGAAAACGGAATATCTAGCCGCCGAACACGGGATTACATTTTTATTCGAGGCAGTCATTCGCGTTCTGGGCTGGGTGATTGCCCTAGTGCCACTGGCAGTCTTCGGGATTGTTGCTAAAACTGTTGCCCTTCAAGGCTTCGCACCGTTTAAATCTCTGGCTGCGTTCATCGTGGCGGTGCTGGTGGCGCTGTTATTGCAAGCCTGCTACTATCTTAGCCGGGTGTTCTTCGGCTCGTGGGTGAGTCCGCAACGCTTTCTAGCTGGAGGATCTGATGCTTTCCTCACCGCCTTCTCAACCGCTTCCTCGACGGTGACAATGCCGATCACTTTTCGAGTTTTGCAGGAAAAAGTGGGCTTAAGGGAATCTTCCGCATCGCTGGGGGCTTTAGTCGGTAGCAACTTCAACAACGACGGCACAGCACTCTATGAAGCCATGTCTGCTTTGTTTGTTGCCCAAGTGCTGAACATTCCTCTGAGTCTCCCACAGCAGTTGATCGTCGTGCTGACATCCATCGTTGCCTCCGTAGGCGCAGCGGGCATTCCAGAAGCGGGGCTAGTGACGATGACGCTGGTTTTCACGGCGGTTGGTTTGCCTACTCAATACATCGCCTTGCTGGTGACGGTGGATTGGTTCCTCGATCGCTGTCGCACTGCAATTAATGTAATGGGCGATATGACTGTCAGTGCATTACTTGATGGCAAGGTGCCTAAACAGGAGCCTGATTTGATAGAAGAAGTCATTCAAAGTCAATAGTTATTAGTCATTAGTTATTGACAAAGTGGGCAATTAGCAATCCAACAAGATAGCAACTAAGGGTTTTTCTTTCCCCCGATATAGGCAAAATATAACTTGAGCAAGATATGCTGAAAAATAAGACTACCTGGCACTAGGAATTAAACGATGGATGACAAACCGGGAATAGTGTCTGAAAAAGAGACGGAAGCAAACTCCTCAACTTCTGACCCAGAAACAGACAAAGCGGAAAAGTCTTTAACGCAGTCCACGGATGTCAAGAAGCCATCGTTCTTCGATTCAGTTGCCACTGCTGGGCAAGCAGTGGTGAAAACAGCAGCCGGAGTCGGGATGGCAGTTGGGAACACTGCCTACCAGACAGGCAAAGCTGTGGCGACGACGACTACTGGGGTAGCGCAAGCGGCGGCGAAACAAGCGCAAAAATTGATTGAACAAACCACGCAAGGCGCAGGGCGTGCAGTGACTTTTGTGGGTGACAACGCATTTTTGCGGCACGTTACTAGGGCGTTACCCACGAATTGGTTGCTGGGGATTATCAATCAAGTTGATGTCGTAAAAGCTGAAGCTGATGTTAAAAAGCTACAGCAAAAGTATCCCGACGAAAAACCGAATCAGATTGCCCATCGTCTGATGGTTGAGAAAGCAATTTATGGTGGCGGAATGGGGCTGGCGACTGGCTTGTTGCCGGGAGCGGCATTGGCGTTGCTGACGGTTGATTTGGCGGCAACGACGCTATTGCAGTCAGAAATGGTTTATCAGATTGCGGCGGCTTATGGATTAGATTTGAAAGATCCTGCCCGTAAGGGTGAAGTGCTGGGAATCTTTGGTTTGTCCTTGGGCGGTTCTCGTGCAATCAAGGCGGGTTTGGGTTTATTGAAAGCGACGCCAGTGGCGGGTGCGGCGATCGGTGCTAGCGCGAATGCGACGATGATCTATGCGCTGGGGTATGCGGCTTGTCGCTTTTATGAGGCACAGCTGCATTCTCAGGCATCGATGGAAAAGCTGGTAGAGTCTCAGGCGGCAAGCGAGAAGTATTTGGAAAGTGCGATCGCGCAACAAGCGATTATGGATCGGATTCTGGTTCATATCATCGTGGCGAGTCATCCTGGCAAATCTTGGGAAGATATTTTACCGTCGTTACAAGCTGCCAAACTTAGCCCAACTTCTCTAGAGGCGATCGCCAATAACATTAATCGACAACAGCCTTTAGATACGCTTCTGGATCAACTCAATCGGGACTATGCGTTGCCGCTGTTAGCTCAGTGCTATACAATCTCCCAACTAGATAGCGCAGTGACGCCAGAAGAATCCCAAGTCATTGAAAAAATTACCCAAAAATTTGATATCGACGTAGAGGCAATTAAAAAAATTGTCGGTTCAACACCACGCTGACAAATACTAACGCTTGTGCGCGATCGCTCTAATCGCCCCAGTCTGCTTCAAAAAGCTAGCTATTGGGGAACGAATCTAGCGCGTTTTTGTCTGCGTGAGTGTTAGTCACGCTTTTGATCTGGGAATCCTAAGAGGGAGGCGATACTAAATCTCTCTCCTGCGATCGCTGCTAGCCATGACGAAACAGTGGATTCGAGAACGAACCAGTGCCGGGGAACGGGTACGCACTGGCGTTGCAGCCTTAACGACAAGGCGTGCAATCAGGGATACAACTTCTCTGCCCGAACTGAATTCTGTCTCTGCCCGAACTGAATTCTGTAGCGCTGCGTCAGCATCAATCAGTTTGATTGTCTCATCTCTTGCATCTGGAAAATCTCACCCCCAGCTTGTTTCCCTTGAAATAAAGGCAGAGAATTACTTCTGTTTCCTTGCAGGATAGGGTTGGAGAAGACGCCTTCTGGCACAAGAGATTAGATTTAGGAACTCCTGGTAACTAAATAGGCAGGTGAAAATAAATTTAAAAACTCAATTATTAACTCAACTTAAGAATTTTTATATTGTTTTTCTGTCTCGATACTTAGGTTTGTATCCTTACTTATAACTCTTTCCCGTTATGCCTGAACAAATCTCTCAACTAACGGCAATGTTTGACCTTGGAGAATCAGAAAGTATTCTTGATAAACTCCCTCCAGAAGCCAAGAAATGGGCGGAAAGTTTGCCTTGGAACCAGCGCCGTTATGTGCTGTCATTGTGTCATCTAATGTGTGCGGCTACTCCAGAAATGCAAGCAGAATTTTTGGATGATTATACGGCAACGGGCTTAGTTACCAAAAGACTTCAAGACAAAAATACTCAACAAAGAGTCCAAGAATATTTAACACAATTCCACCTTCATTTAGACTTAAATGAATTAGTTTTAAGAAGTTATATTAGACAGTTTTATATCCATTCAGCTCAAGATGTAAGTAGACAACCAGAATTGTACTTAGAATCAGCTCTGAGACTGGTTCTCAGTACAGAAGAACGTAACAATGTGTTTAACTACATTTTGGGATTTGAACTCATTAAAATGATGTTTAAAATGAGTTGGTTGCAGCATGAAAGACTATATCAACTACAAATTAATCAAGAAGAGTTTTTCAATACTTATATAAAACCAATTCAACATGCTCATCGAATTAATGCGATAGTTGTTCCCAGTTCTAATAATCGTTTTTTTGACAAACGTAATTATTTTGTACAAAAACCTGTAATTAGCGATAAGAAGTTAATACAGCTAGTTATGGCTACTTTTAATACAGATTTAGTGACTCATTTTGGTTTTACAATTATTCGACATCTCAATTCTTTAGTTTTTGATTATGAATATATCTTTGAGGATGAACAAGAAGGTGTATTTAAATAACCCTAATTTGCTTTGCGCTTGAAACTTTATCAGGACCCACGGATACGGACGTGCGCCCCCAATATAGCGGTTCTCACTTGTATGCGGTACAGCTTTAACTTCTCTCCAAACCTCTCTTTGATCCGGAGAAAGGCTTTGAAATTAGCCCCCTTCCCTCCCAGGGAAGGGGGTTGGGGGTTAGGTCTGACTGTACTAGACTCAACCCTTAAAGCGCTATATTTCTCGGATAAGCCCACAAGTCGATCGCGTTAGCGAAGCACAGGGTATGCAGTGAATCTATAGCCTGGAACTACGGCAAGGCAACCTCCCTACCCCATAAAGTTGCAAAGCAGGACTTACGCATCACCACATAGTAAGGGCAACCACAGGGGGATTGAACCGACAAGAACGCTATATGTATAAGCTTTGCGTAAGTCCTGCAAAGGTAGAGGAGGCTGGCAAATACGTTATTTTTTATCGCAAAAAAAAGACAGGCATCTTGCCTGTCTCATAACTATTTAGTACAACGCCAAACTTAGAAATTCATCTCAGCCGCTTGCACTCTCTCAACTTGCTTCTTCTTCAGTACTAGCAAGACTTGACACAACATGATTGCAGCAATAAATGCCATCAACCACTTGATCCGGGTGGGGCTTTGCAAAACGATTTCGGCATCCATTTGACCAAAGCCACCGACGTTAGGATTGGAAGTCAGCGCTTCGCCAGCTTTAACTTCCTGTCCTTCGGAGACAATTAGCTCTGGACCTGCGGGAATTGTATCAACAACCGCATTGCCTTCTGCTGGTTGAATGGTGACTTGAGAGCCACCTTCTTCAGCTTGGGTAATGGAAGCGACGCGACCGGCTACAGAAGCGTTATAGATGGAATTGTTGCTCTTTTCACCTGTGGGGTAAACCTGACCGCGACCCCGGTTGCCACCAACGTGAATCGAGTATTTACCGAAGAAAACTTTCTTATCGGTCTGTGGATTGGGAGACAGAACGGGGAAGATAATTTCCTGATATTGATCGCCTGGAATGGGGCCAACTATGACAATATTTTCTTTGTCTTCGCTGTAGGGTTGGTAGTAGAGTTCCCCGATTTTTTCCTTCATTTCTTCAGGAATTCTATCTTCGGGGGCAATTTTGAAGCCTTCTGGCAACATTAAAACGGCACCCACGTTCAGGGGACCTTTGCTGCCATCGGCTTGCACCTGCTGCGTGTTGGTGTCGTAGGGAACTTTCACGACGGCTTCAAAGACGGTGTCTGGCAGAACAGATTGGGGAACTTCTATTTCTGTGGGTTTGGCACCGAGGTGACAGTTGGCACACACAATCCGCCCCGTTGGTTCGCGAGGGGTTTCAGGATAGGTTTGTTGCGCCCAGAAGGGATAGGCACTCGCTGATTGGGGAAGGGCTAGATCGCTGGCGAGGAATAATGACACGGTGGCGATCGCAACCAGGACGGTTTTGATCATCGCCTGTTTGCCTATTTTGGATATCGCCGATAAAGAAACTTTTCTCATCTCTCAAGAAGGGATTCTGGGTCGAATTTCAAACAATATCTATCAGTTTTTTGTCTTTAGTTTTTCGTTCTTAGTTTTTTGTCCTTAGTTTTTCGTCCTTAGTGTTTGGTCTATTACAAATGACCAATGACTCATGACGAATGACTGATGACTGATGACTAAGCACCGATGACTAATGACCTTATGTCCACCAAGGATTTTCGCCGGTACGGAAGTCGGTTTCCGTCCAAGACGTTAATGTAACCTTGTCGTCCGCCACGGTAGCGTGAACCAGTGCCAGAGACAGCGGTGCTGGTCCCCGTACTACCTTGCCGGTGCTGTCATATTGAGAACCGTGGCAGGGACACATAAACTTGTTCTCACCGGAATTCCAAGGGACAACGCAACCCAAGTGGGTGCAGACGGCGTTTAAGCCGTAATTGTCAATGGTTTTCTCCTCGGTCACGACAATGTAGGTAGGGTCGCCCTTGAAGCCCTGAACCAAGGTGCGATCGCCCGCATTATGATTAGCTAAAAAATCACTCACAATGACATCGTTGCCGATGGCATCTTTGGCAGTTAGACCACCACCCGTTCCACCACTCGAAGGGGGGATGAAATACTTAACAACGGGATACAGTGCCCCCAGAGCTGTTCCTGTAATGGTACCAAAAGTGAGCAAATTCATAAATTGACGACGCCCCATATCGGGAACGTCTGACGAGCTAGAAAGTTGAGCCATGAGTAACGTCTGAGTGTATAGCTATGTGAACAACCCTGGGTTTAGTCCCAGATTTTGTTAAACCTTGCCTAATCAATGTATACCAAGCAAGTCGCAAGCCTGTTCGCCACAAACCCTTTTGTAGAAAGGTTTACAGCCTTGCTAAGGGTATTATTACATTCTTTTGCACCGTATCATTAATTTAAGAAGCGCTCCATTTATGACGAAATGTAAAGAAAAGTAATTGCGATAAAACTATGACAGGACAAGACCTTCGCCAACTCCTGATCGACAAGTGGGGACGCTCATACGATATCCAGATCAGGCGGACTCAGGGCAAAATTTTCCTCCAGGTAATGTGGAAATACTTAGAGCAGGCGTCTTTTCCGCTGTCGGAGGCAGACTACATGGCGCACCTGGATACTGTCGCCGAGTATCTCCACGCTTGGGGTGGAGCTGACCAAGTACAACATTATATTGAACAAACGCGCGATCGCCCTCGACTCGGTAAAGCAGTCAGCATCCCCCTAGACCTGGGTGAACGAGCCTCGGAGTGGATGCTCGAACAGTTCTAGAAGGTGCCAACTTACCGATCTCAGCGCCCTACGAGCTTAACCAAGCCAATTCCGCTATAGTAGAGTCCCAAAACGGCACCCGCGAGGAGGCTTTGGGTGAGGGGGTCGGTGGAAGGCGTCAGAATGGCACCCAAAATTGCTGCCCCCAGGATCACAAACCGCCAGCCAGATAGCATTTGCCCAGAAGAGACAATTCCCAAAAAGCCGAGTAGCAGCTGGACGATGGGAATTTGAAATGCCAATCCGGTGCTAAACATCAGCAGCAGCACGAATTCAAAATATCGGTCAATCGACCACAGCTGCTCGACGACATCTGCCCCGTAGCTGATGAAGAAATTCAGGGCGGCTGGAATTAATGCTACATAGGCAAATGCCAGTCCCGCTACAAACAGGACACCCGACCCCAAAACAACGGGTCCCACTAAGCGGCGTTCGCGGCGAGTAAGCCCTGGGAGAACAAACAGGATGATCTGGTACAAGATAAAGGGACTGGCTACTAGCAAGCCACTGTAACCGGCAACTTTAATGGAGACAAAGAAGTATTCTCCCGGTGCCAGCTGGAGAAACTTGACGCCCTGCGCCGGTACCTCCAGCAGTTGGACAATTGGCTTGACAAACAGGAAGCTGCCAATGACACCTACGACAACCGCAATTAGCGCATAGAAAATCCGCCGCCGCAACTCCTCCAGATGGTCGAATAGAGACATCTCGGTTTCAGCGGGCAGCTCATCAAGGTATTCATCTTCTAGATTGCGGTTCGCTGATTCCGGCTCCAGGTCTGGATTTAGCTGGGATGCGGTATCGACTTCTGAAGGAAGCGTCATCGGTCAAGTTTGCTTTGAAGATTTCTTGACTATTGTATCCATATCAATTAAAAATTAAAAATTAAAAATTAAAAATTGAAGAAAGTTCCAGCAATTAGAAATTAAAAATTGAAGAAAGTTCCAGCAATTAGAAATTAAAAATTGAAGAAAAATCCAGCGATAGAAAGCCACTTCTACGGCTAGTAATCGGTAATGAAATTTTCCTCATTACCAACTCCCAAAACGGGAGCTTTCATTACACCAAACTGCTTTCTCCAATTTTTAATTTTTAATTTTTGAATGCGGTTGGCTGACCTTCTGAGTATTTTGCTACCTGCTGAGAGATTTTCGGATTGTACAGGCGTAAGTAATTCCAGTAGTTGCCAAACACATTCTTGACGTAACCCTGAGTTTCATCAAAGGGAATGGCTTCGACGAATTCATCTGGATCGCTTACTTTTTTGTCTTGGAGCCACTTCGACAGATTACCGGAACCGGCATTGTAACTAGCGATCGCTAACATGGAGTTATTTTTGTAGCGATCGTGAATTTCATCCAGATACCAGGTGCCTAATTTAACGTTGTCGTTGGGATTTTCCAAGCTATATTTCTTGATGCCAATGTTTTCGGCAACCCATTTACTGGTTTCTGGCATCACCTGCATTAAGCCAACCGCACCAGCACTAGAGCGGATTTTTGGCTCAAATCGGGACTCTTGCCGAATCACAGAGATCACGAGCAAGGGATTGAGCTGACGTTGTTGAGACCAGTTTTCAATCGCTTCGATATAGAGAGTAGGATACAACGCCTGCCAGTAAGCAACTTGTTGCGTTAGAGCTTTGTATTGTGCTTGCTCCTCCGGGTTCTCGCGATCTTCTAAGCTAGAGATTTTAGCAATTCCTTGCAAGTGGTCTCCGATGCTGAGTCGAAGCAAACCATCGGTAAATTGTTCTGCAACCGTTGGCTTGACCCGGTTTTGAAATTCTGTTTGCCAGAGCGTCCAGGCATCTTTGCCTTGACCCATTTGGTAAAGTTCTTGTAAAGCAGCAGAACCCACGGGCAGCGACGGTCGCTTGGCAGGCCATTCTACTTTGGGATCTCGCTGACGCACACTGTTAAAGTCTCCCACATCCCAGCCCAGCATGACGGCAGACCGCCAAGCATAGTAAGATTGGGGATACTTCGCCACTACATTCTCAAAAGCTGCTTTCGCCTCCTGCTTGCGCCCCAGCTTGTTTGACCATTTACCCACCCAAAAAGCTGCCCGACGAGCTAATTCGCTATCAGGATTCTGAGTTGGGATGGGCTTGGCGATTTGCAGCGCCTCCTGGTAATTTCCAGCCCGTGCCTTCGATTGAGCCAATTTCCACCGATATTCTGCCGCTGCATCAGTATTGCCATACTTGGTGAGTAATGATTGACGCGCCACGGCTGCGGACTCGGAACTTTTGAGACTATCGAGAATTTTCGCTTCTAATAAGATTGCTTCGCCAGCTCGGTTGGGGAATTGACTGATGACTTGGTCGAGATAAGGAACCGCCTCGATAGCGGGACCGATTTTGGCGATCTGGAGGAGAGCGGTAGCACTTTCGTTAGCATTGGGGAACTCCTGCACCACCTCTTTATAGGCGCGGAGTGCTTTAACTTTGTTCTCGGCAAGATCGAGTCCCCTAGCGATCCGGTAGGCGTTGTGGAGGGTGCGAGGGGCTTTGGCATAAGCGGTACTGGCTTGACCGTATTTCTGGTTTCCCCAGTAGCCTAAAGCGATCGCTTCCCATACTTCTGGCTTGAGTTGCTCTGCTGGCAAACCCACCAACTTATCTAGCACTGAGGTAATTCCTGGACTGTCAAAGGCATACTTTGCCAGTAACACCATCAATTTTGGGCGTTGCATAATAAAGTATGAATTCAAGGTGCTTAGCCATGCAATGTCCTCGTTGTGGTTCTACTCATACCCGTAAGAATGGTGTGAAGCAAGGTAAGCAAAATCACATCTGTGCGGAATGTGGTC
>NZ_JBYCCT010000064.1:0-98931 GCF_057473865.1 Coleofasciculus sp. H7-1 | reverse complement strand
GTTGGAGGAAACTTTAAGCGAAGTCTTCTATCCAGGTGAACCTGCGACAGATAAAATAATGGAATGATGGGGAGAAAAAGAGTGCGGTAGCGCCTCAGCGCTTCACTCTCCTGAAATATTCACAGTCAAGCAAGCGATCGCTTGCTTAATGGCTAACAAATAAAAAATGTTAGTGCGATCGCTCCTTCACTGTCGTCAAAACCAACTTACTACTGCTGTTACTTAATTAGTAATATTTGATGAAATTGGGTGAAGTTGTAAAAAGAGCGATCGCTACCTTGATACTTTAGCAAAGCTACTATGGAAATACTTGGAGGCACCGGAATGCAAGTCTTAACACTTACTGGCACAATTAACCCAGACGGACATCTACACCTAGATGTACCGACTCAACTGCCAGCAGGAAAGGTAGAGCTAGTTTTGGTCATTAACCCGACATCTCCAGAAAAGGCAAGTAGTCGAAAATATGATTTTTCTGATCTATCAGGCAAATTAACCTTGTCGGGCGATCCAGTCGCTATTGAGAAAGAAATGCGAAATGCGTGGTGAGCGTTACCTACTAGATACAAATGCTATCATCGCTCTACTTCAAGGGAATGAGCAGTTAACGCAACTCCTGCAAGATGCTGAATGGGTTGGTATTTCAATTATCAGTCAGATTGAGTTCTTAGCTTTTGCCGGGTTGACTGAGGCACATAGACAAGTATTCAATGAATTTTTGCACCGCGTTGAAGTTGTATGGATAGAATCAAGTCAATCATCTTTGATTGATTTGACAATTCAACTGAGACAACAGTATCGTCTTCGACTTCCCGACGCACTTATTGCCGCTACTTCAATTGAATCTGGAGCGAGTTTAGTCACAGCAGATACTCAGTTACAGAACGTCCCTGATTTAGATACTGTCGGTTTTGTATAAACGCGATCGCGCTTATTTTAATTTACCGGCAACTCGCCAAAGCGTTCCGATACTTAGCTAACAAAGACTCCATCTCTGCTACCCGTTACCGTTCCCGCTCAACCTGTTGCTGCAACCGCGAAATCACCTCTTCTTGAAAATCCCCAAGCGCTTCGCTTTATCTCTAACGCACTACCCACGATAGATGCCTCACAATAATTAACCAACGCAACCTAAAGTCAGCCGGTTTTGTCCCGGCAAGTCTGATAATTTAATTAGGTTAAAAGAAGATAAGATGCCTTGCCGTGTCAGCCTATCGCACCTTTGGTGTGCTTACGCGCGTAGGCAGGCTTGGTTTGTGTAGCCTCAGGCTTTAGCCTGTGGGTATATCTAGGCAGGATTGGTGAGATAATTATGGCGCTAATTGTCCAGAAATACGGTGGCACTTCAGTTGGTTCGGTGGAACGCATTCAGGCAGTCGCTCAGCGGGTTTTAAAAACAGCCCAGATGGGCAACTCGCTGGTTGTTGTGGTTTCGGCAATGGGTAAGACGACTGATGGATTGGTGAAATTAGCCAACCAAATCTCTACAAATCCCTGTCGTCGGGAAATGGATATGCTGCTCTCTACTGGCGAGCAAGTTTCTATCGCCCTGCTGAGTATGGCGTTGCAAGAATTGGGACAGCCAGCGGTTTCTCTCACCGGCGCACAGGTCGGAATTGTTACCGAAGCCGAACACACCCGCGCCCGGATTCTGCATATCCAGACACAGCGGATGGAACGTCACTTAGACGCCGGTAAGGTGGTTGTGGTGGCGGGTTTCCAAGGCATCACCAGCACCGAAGAGTTGGAAATTACCACCTTGGGGCGCGGCGGTTCCGATACTTCGGCGGTAGCACTGGCGGCAGCTTTACGAGCAAGCTGTTGCGAAATATACACAGATGTGCCGGGGATTTTTACGACCGATCCCCGGTTAGTGCCCCAAGCCCAGCTGATGGAGGAGATTACCTCCGATGAAATGCTGGAGTTAGCCAGCTTAGGGGCAAAGGTGCTGCATCCCCGCGCTGTGGAAATTGCCCGGAATTATGGCGTAGAGTTGGTGGTGCGTTCCAGCTGGACGGACGATCCGGGTACTAGGGTAGTTTCTCCAATGCCCAAGCCGCGATCGCTCCAAGATTTAGAAATTGCCCGTCCTGTAGATGGGGTAGAATTTGATACCGACCAAGCGAAAATAGCGCTGTTGCGGGTGCCAGATTATCCGGGCGTGGCGGCGCGGTTGTTCGGTGAAATTGCCCATCAAGCCTTAGATATTGACCTAATTATCCAGTCGATTCACGAAGGCAATACTAACGATATTGCATTTACGGTTAGCAAAAACGTTATCAATCGGGCGGAAGCTGTAGCCGCAGCGATCGCGCCCGCCCTTTGCACCCAAAATAACCCAGAACAGGGAGAAGCCGAGGTGATGGTAGACAGGCAAATTGCCAAAGTCTCGATCGCTGGTGCGGGAATGATTGGGCGTCCCGGCGTGGCGGCGCAGATGTTCGCCACACTTTCTAGTGCTGGGATCAATATTCAGATGATTTCCACCTCGGAAGTGAAAGTTAGTTGCGTCATTGATGCGGATGATGGTGATCGCGCGATCGCCCTGTTGTGCCAAACCTTCGAGGTGAACAATTCCCCAGTCCCACAAAACAGAATTTCTCCTCAGTCCTCAGTCCTCAGTCCTCAGCACTCCTCTCCCCCAGTGCGAGGTGTTGCCCTCGATTTCAATCAAGCGCGTCTCGCCATTCGCCACATCCCCGATCGTCCAGGGATGGCAGCTCAAGTGTTTGGACTCTTAGCCCAGAAAAATATCAGCGTGGATATGATTATCCAGTCCCAACGCTGTCGCGTGGTGAATGGGATCGCGACCCGCGATATTGCCTTCACCGTCGCCCAAGCAGATGCCCAAGAAGCGAAAGCAGCACTCGAAAAACTCGCACCATCTTTAGGATGCGGTGAAGTTTTGGTGGATACAGCGATCGCTAAAGTAAGTATCGTCGGTTCCGGTATGGTCGGACAACCCGGTGTCGCCGCCCGAATGTTTGAAGCGCTCTCCCAACACCAAATCAATATTCAGATGATTACAACTTCTGAAATAAAAATCAGTTGCGTCGTCGCGGAAAATCAAGGTGTCACCGCCTTACAAGCCATCCACGCCGCTTTTGGACTTGCCGGTAGCCAGAAAATCCAAGTTCCCGCTTAAATTTCTTGCAACATTTTCATAACCCCCCAATTCAGCGGGGGTTGGGAGATATCCAGCCGAAAAACTGAGCAACAAAAAACCCGTTTTCTCTAAGAAAACGGGTTTTTAAAGTTGTTGGTCATTTTACGCTAATTGATGCCTACCCCTCGATCGACTTCCTACGCAATTGCTGTTGGCTGACCAATCACGACACTGGTAATAAAGCTACTGACAGCGGCGAGAGCGATCGCACCGATGACAGCACTCCAAATCCCTTTTTCCAAACGAAAGCCAGTAATCAATCTAGCGGCTAATGTCAGTGCAATCACATTGAGAGTAAAAGAGAATAAACCCAAAGTCAGGATCTTGGCAAAAAATCCGTAGATGCCAAATGTTAGCGTATTCGGCAAGGTGAAAAATACAAAACTGATAGCTGCATTTAAAATCCCAAAAACGGCTGCCGAAATATAGCCGATTCCTGGGTTATCAATTTCAACTCCTAGTGGCAACTTGCTAATAATCAACAAACTGGAAGCTGTTACCAACCAGGTAATTAACACATCGATTAAATCCATATTTATGAACCTCCTATCCAGAAGTTGAGGCGTGAAAAAATCTTTTGATGCTCCTACCTTAAACGAACAATTGCGCCTCGACCTCTGTAAATTGGCAGAATCGTCTCTACCTCTTGGGAGCAGAATCAGTCCTTTGGGGAGCAGGAATCGGTGTCACGGGTATAGTGCCGGGAATCGTGGGATTAATCTCTGCTTGTCCCGGATTCACCGGCAATTGCGGCTGACCCAAATTATATGGGTTGGCTGATGGACTGGGTGGCGCATAGGGATTATAAGGTTGGATGGGAGCGTTGCCGGAATAGGGAGCTAAACCGGGAGTACCGGGAGCCGTAGGAACCTGCGTATTAGAGCCAGCCGCCGCTTCAGAGGCTCCGGGTAGAGTCGCTAAAGACACGCGATCGCCTCCCACATCTCGCAGCAAATCCAAAACCTGGATGACATCGTTGTAACTTGCAGTCCGAGAAGCATACAGCACCATCAATCCATTGGGATTTGTTGAGCGGTAATTCTGCAAAGACTGAGTCAGCTGATCTTTTGAATTGATCTGCTGTTGTTCCACGTAGATTTGACCAAAATCATCCAAGCTCACCATCAACATCTCTCGCATCTGCGGAGTGCCGCTACTAGCCTTGGGTAAATCTACACTAATTGCTTGCTGACGAGTGAGTTGCAAACCAGCCAACAGAAAGAACGTCAGGATACAAAAGATGACATCTATCAGCGGAATAATCTCAATTCGGGCGTCATCACCCGGAACATCCAAGTTAATCTTCATAAGTTCAAACAACAGGGGTAATTTAAAAAGTCATGAGTCCTTAGTCCCTAATTCTTCGCTACTGACTAATAACCCATGACAAATGACTAATGACGAATGACTTCTAGGATTCAGCCGTATCTGAAGTTTCTACTTTCGCCTTCATCGGATGACGATCGATACCAAGTTTGGGCCATTCCTGCCGGTACATTAACTCCAGCTCATTTCCGGCTTTACGGAAAATTTTGACTTGGTTAAACAAAAAACCTTGAAACAGTCGATAGAAGACAAGGCTGGTAATTGCGACTATCAGCCCAGCTGCCGTACTGATTAGAGATTCGCTAATCCCTAGAGTCACTCCAGCGGTTGAAGACGTTCCGAGATCGCCGAGGCGAATCCCACTCAGGGATCTGATCAATCCCAATACGGTTCCCAGCAATCCTAGTAGAGGTGCCAGGGCAATCACCGCTTCTAAGATTTTATCGCCCTGGCGCATTGAAGCTAATTCCTCGTCTGCTGCTGCCTCCAGTGCCAGCCTAAACATTTCTGGATCGGGGTCAGAGAGTCGTAAGGGAGCATATAGATAACGCCCAATCGGCTGTCTTCTAGCTTGGTGAGCAATTTCAGTGGCAACTCCCCAGTTGCGAGTTGCTGCTTCCAGCACGCGATCCACAGTTTCTCTTTCTTTGGTCAAGATTCTTGCCCAAAACCACAGGCGCTCAAAAATAGTGCCCAGAGACAGCAGCGATAAAGCCAGCAGAGGCCACATCGTTGGCCCACCCTTCTCAATCAGTTCTTGAAAAGTCACGGTCGATTTTTTCCTCCTACACTCCCCAAGCTTTTAATTTTCTTTAACAACTTGAAGCCATTCCAATTTTAGACAAGCATTGTCATTCAGTCTGAACCAAAGGGCGAGGTTCTCCCGCTGTTGTCGAATCTTCTAGTCAAACTTCGGGTGGATATCCACACCTACATAATGCTGGTAGATTTGTCAATATTAAAAATAACTGGAGGATTAAATAATGAATAATTTTTCAATCCAATCAATTTACAACTGGTATCGCAACACGATCCGCAATCCCAAGTATCGCTGGTGGGTGATTCTAGGGTCATTACTCTATCTATTCAGTCCGATTGATATTGCCCCCGACTTCTTGCCGATCATCGGATGGATTGACGATGGTGTGATTCTGACACTGCTGGTTTCCGAGGTTTCCCAAATGCTAGCTCAACGCCTCAAGTCTCGTGACGAGGAAGTGGTGGCGGAAGCGGATGTCGCAGGTGTTGGCTCAACTGCCAATTCAGACACGGTTGATGTAAAGGCTGTTCCCGTCAAGTAGTGTGTTCCACAAAAATATTAATAACCCCTCCCAGTGTTGCAGCCGTATTCGGTGGGCTGCAACACTGGGAGGGGTCTTTGTTTGTAGTAGTCGCACCCAAAAGCGATAGACTTTCGAGAGACGGACGATCTACGTCTGTACAAGAAAGAGCCAGGGCGAACGAGGGGACTTGAACCCCCGAGTGGTGGAATCACAATCCACTGCCTTAACCACTTGGCTACGCTCGCCATTTCAGATTTTTAATATAGCATTGTGCTTGCCAGTTGATCCAGTCTTTCGTCAGTTAACCTGGAACTCAGACTGCGATCGCCGTAGTCAAAGGCTACACAATAATGGTTTTAACATCCCATGAAGGGTTTACAGGTTATTACAACGATTGCGGGAGTCGCCTTGGCTGGAGTGGGTGTAGCGATGGCGCTGACCAATCCCAGTCAGGATGAGTACGAAGAATTTGCCTTACAGCAACTAACGGTGTACATAAAAGACAATGTTTGTGAAAAAGCTCCAGAAAACTTCGATAGTTTTTTGAAGCGTCAATGCAGTTTATTAGTCGAGACAGGAAGTCCGCAAGTTAAGCAGCTGATTGCCGAAACTACACATCGGCAAAATTTTATCTTCTTTAGCATTTACCGCACCGATTTGGCGGTTAGTTCGTTCTTGCCTTCTTATCATTTTGAATCGGTGGGAGCGTTCGACAATTTCTATATTTACCAGGCCGAGAAGCAATAATCTTCTTGGCGGCGAATATTTGCTTGAAGATGCGCGATCGCTCTTAAAGTGCTGAGAACCGGGTAACGCTGCGAGTTGACAGCTTTACTCAGCTATATAATAGATACGCCTTGCGATCATCTCTCTAATTGAGGATATCTTAGAGATGAACATCAACAGGGAGGGCGATCGCGGCTGCCATGATCTACTGTGTTGGCTCTGGATGTCAAAAACCCCAAAATCCTTCCGATCAAAGATTTTGTCTGTGTTGCGGGCAAGTGTTATTGCTTAAAGACCGCTATCGCCCAGTCAAACCAATCGGCAAAGGCGGTATGGGGAGAACTTTTTTGGCGGTGGATGAGCATATTCCCTCCAAACCCAGTTGTGTCATCAAGCAACTCTGCTTCCCACAGCAAGATCCAGCCAATTTTAGAAAGGTAGTTTCCTTATTTCGTCAGGAAGCGATACACCTCAATGAACTGGGGAAACATCCGCAAATTCCCTCCCTATTAGCCCACTTTGAACAGCAGCAGCAACTGTATTTAGTGCAGGAGTTGATTTCCGGACACACTCTAGCGGAGGAATTGCAGCGACGGGACATTTATAACGAAACGCAGATTTGGGAATTTTTGCAGGATTTGTTGCCAGTTTTGCAATATATCCACGAACATCGGGTAATTCACCGAGACATTAAGCCAGCGAATATTATCCGACGCACCCCCTCAACCTCCTCTTCCCCAGGAGAAAGGGAAGGTCAGTTGATCTTGATCGATTTTGGGATTGCCAAACTATTCACCGATACTGCTTTGTTCAACACCGGCACGATTGTCGGTAGCCCGGATTATATGGCACCCGAACAAACGCGGGGTAAAGCCTTTCCTTCCAGCGACCTCTACAGTCTGGGCGTCACTTGTATTTACTTGCTAACTGGCGTTCCGCCCCTGAAGATGTATGACATTATGAATAACGGGTGGGGGTGGCGCGATTTTTTGCCCAAGGAGAGAAAGGTCAGCGATCGCCTGGGTCAAATTTTGGATCGGCTGCTGCAAAATAATATTAAAGATCGCTACCAAGACGGTGTCTCTGCCTTGCAAGCGGTACAGCAGAATTTAAACCCCAGTCCTACACCCCTAGTTCCAACTCAATCTCAACGATTGGGTGGTAGTGCTTTGAATTCAGAAGTCGGAGTTGACTATACAAAATTGCGGGATTTACTCGCTAAAAAGAAATGGAAAGAAGCCGACCAAGAAACCTGGGTAGTGATGTGTCTGGTAGTCGGCAAGTCAAGCAATAACTATCTATTCAACAGCGATATTCAAAAGTTTCCTTGCGAGGATTTATGGACAATTGACCAGTTATGGATAAAGTACAGCCAGGGGCGCTTTGGCTTCAGCGTGCAAAAGCAAATTTTTCTAGAGGTTGGGGGAGAATATAGCAATTTTTGCGATCGCGTTGGCTGGTCTACCCACAACCCGTATGTTGCTGACTCTGGTTTAAAATTTAGCGACAAGGCACCCATCGGACATCTGCCATCGCGGCGGTGGGTGGGTGGTTATGAATGGTGGCGTCACGCCAGTGCAATGGCTGGGAAACTAGAACAGTGCAGTATCGCTTAGTTTTTTCTGCCTTCTCGGCTATTTTCATCCTCGGTTGAGCGATTGGAACGGTTTTAGCTAAAAAATTGGCTCATTTAAATTTGGTTTTTTGTGTCCTCCTCTGGTTATAGAAGAATCCCCCAATTAAGTCTACCTGATGAGGCAGGAATAGATTTGATACCCGATCTAAAGTATGGCTATATACCTTGATTTGTAAAAGAAAAAGAATTGCTTTTTTAGAATTTCTTTACAAAAAATCTTGGTAAACACTCAGCGATCCGGCAAATAGAGGGGAGGAATTGATTCGTGTTTTTCCATAAAAAAGAACCCATCCATACTGTTAGTATCAAAGAGCCTAATCCACGTTTTGCCCAGCTGCTGCTAGAGCAGTTTGGGGGAGCAACGGGTGAATTAACAGCCGCTTTACAGTATTGGGTGCAGTCCTTTCACTGCGAAAATCCCGGTATTCGGGATATGCTCCAAGATATTGCCATCGAAGAGTTCAGCCACTTAGAAATGGTGGGCAAACTGATCGAATCACACACCAAGAATGTCGATCAAACAGAAGCTTACAGGAGTACGCTTTTCGCTGTACGCGGCATGGGGCCACACTTTTTAGATAGCCAGGGAAGCGCTTGGACAGCGGCGTATATCAATGAAGGTGGCGATGTTGTGCGCGATCTGAGGGCAAATCTTGCCGCTGAAGCTGGGGCGCGTCAAACCTATGAGGAGTTGATCAAAATGGCTCCAGATCAAGGGACGAAAGACACCTTGGTACATTTGCTGACCCGCGAAATTTCTCATACGAAGATGTTCATGAATGCGCTTTCTTCGTTGGGTAAATTGACCGATCCTTTCTTTGGCAATATCCAGCCTGATGAAACTGTCAATCTTTACTTCAACTTGTCTACGAATGGTAAAGATGAGCGTGGGCCTTGGAACTCGGAGCCAGATTTCCAGTATATCGCCGATCCATCTGCTGAAGTTAAACAGTAAGTTAAACAGTAAACAGTCAGCGGCAGAAGTCAATTAGAAAAAATAGAGTCACTGGGAGGTGTAGTCCAGTGGCTCTATTTTTATGAATAAGTTATTAATAATATTAGAAATCTTCTAACCCTCAGCGGTGCCCAAATTGGTAAACCACCAGGATAAATTGTCAATTGGAAACGATTGATACAGAAATTGTTGCTAGAAAAGATATCAAATTGAATAAAGAAACTGCTCAAAAGCTTTTAGTTACGCTCTTGCCCAAGTCATCTGCCTATCTACTGGTCTCTCACGGAAGCCGCGACCCTCGCCCCCAAGCCGCTGTAGAACAGCTGGCAACCCTGATCTACGAGAAGGTGCGGCGGTCGGATATTGCCTGGGTGCAGGCATCTCAACCAGTTCGCCGCTTGGCTGCGCCGCCGATGCTAGAGACGCGAAATTTTGCGTTTCTACAAGAACCACTGGTAGGTACAGCAGTGCTTGAATTGGCAACCCAGCCGTTGCACGAGCAAATTCGGCAATTTGGCGATCGCGTAGCGTCTGTGAAGCAGAATCGCGCTGTTGCATCTGAGTACCACTGCATTCAGGTGTTGCCGCTATTTCTACTGCCGGGAGTTCATGTAATGGAGGATATCCCAGAAGAAGTAGCGATCGCTCAAGCCGCGTTTGGCTCTAAATTAAAACTTGACATTTGTCCTCACTTAGGGACTCACCTTGGCTTGAGTCGTCTGTTAGCCAGTCAATTCGCTTCGATAACAGCAGACGCCCGAATTCTCTTAGCTCACGGAAGCCGCCGTAGCGGGGGAAATCAGCCAGTAGAGACAATTGCAAGGACTTTGGAAGCAGTGCCTGCTTACTGGTCGGTGCCACCCAGCCTAGAGGACAGGGTGAAAGCGTTTGTTGAGGCGGGGAAGGAGAAAATCGCCATCCTGCCTTATTTTCTATTTGCTGGGGGAATTACGGATGCGATCGCTCAAACAGTTGAGCGATTATCCCAGCAGTTTCCCTCGGCAAAACTCCAGATGGCTGAACCAATCGGCGCTAGTGCGGAATTAGCGGATTTAATTTGGGATTTGAGAAGTCAATGAACCTCACACTTACAGAGAACACACAGGTAAACAGGAGAACGTGTTTGGGTAAAGTATATCTAGTGGGTGCAGGGCCGGGAGATCCCGGTTTGTTAACCCTCAAAGGGAAAGGGCTGTTGGAGTGTGCCGATGTCGTAGTTTACGACGCTCTGGTAAGTCCCCAAATTTTGGCAATGATTAATCCCCAAGCCGAAAAAATTGACGCTGGAAAGCGGATGGGGCGTCATTCCCTATTGCAGGAAGAGACGACTCAACTGTTAATTGAAAAAGCACAAACTGAGGCAATCGTGGTGCGCCTCAAAGGTGGCGATCCCTTTGTGTTTGGTCGTGGCGGCGAGGAGATGGAAGACTTAGTAAATGCGGGAGTGCCGGTGGAAGTAGTACCGGGGGTGACATCTGGGATTGCAGCACCCGCTTATGCAGGAATCCCTTTAACTCACCGCGCTTATAGCTCCTCGGTGACATTTGTTACCGGACACGAATCCGCCGGGAAGTATCGACCTGCTGTGAACTGGCAAGCGATCGCCCAGGGTTCCGAAACCATTGTCATCTACATGGGCGTTCACAACTTACCCTACATTACGGAACAACTTCAGACAGCAGGCTTAAGCCCAGAGACGCCAGTGGCGTTGGTGCGCTGGGGAACTCGACCGGAACAGGAAGAACTCATTGGCACCTTAGACACGATTGTGGCGCAAGTTGAGGCGACTGGATTTGGGGCACCCGCGATCGCCATTATTGGTGCAGTCGTGAATATGCACCAGATTCTATCAGGATGTCGTCCGCACAGATTAAGGGTTGAGGGTTGAGGAGTCAGGACTGAGGACTGAGGAGTCAGGACTGAGGACTGAGGAGTCAGGACTGAGGACTGAGGAGTCAGGACTGAGGGCTGAGGACTGAGTAAAAAGCTATAAAAAGCTATGAGTGATTAATTACTAAGTCCTGAGTTCTGACTCTGCACTCCTCACTCAGTCCTCAGTCCTCAGCACTCAGTCCTGACTCCTCACTCCTCAGTCCTAATTTATGAGCGCCGAATATTAAAGCAGCACCACTCTTGACGCCGCCAGAGGGTGGCAACAATCCAATCGTGTTGCTCTAAAGTATCGGCAATTGGTTTGGCTTGTTCCAGCAAAACGCCGCTAATAATCCCCCAAGTGCTGGGTTTAGCCATCTCTGTCATCTGCGGGATCAAATCGATAATCACCTCCGCTAGAATATTGCAAAGAATGCCATCGACCGGCTCATCTATCAGTTCCATCAAGCGCTCGATACTGCCTTGCTCCACAATCAACTGTTCGGGGCTAATTTTGTTGAGTTCTCGGTTGCTGTGAGTGGCTCGTACCGCCATCGGGTCAATATCTGCGGCATAAACTCTTTCGGCACCTAACAGCATCGCGGCAATTGAGAGAATGCCAGAACCACAACCAATATCTGCCACGACGATATCGGGGGTGCCCAACCCCAATCGCATTTCCAATGCTTCCAGACACAGCTGAGTCGTCTGATGGGTGCCGGTGCCAAAAGCGGCTCCGGGATCGAGGCGTAGGGTAAGCCGTTCCGTCTGCTCTGGAGGGGGCAACCAGGCGGGGTAGATTAATAAGCGATCGCCAACTTCTTGAGGTTGCCAGTATTGCTTCCAGCTACTTGCCCAATCCTCCTCATCAATTAAATGCCAATCCATCACCGGCATCGGCATTCCCACATTCAGCGCATCTTGACGCAGCCACAGAGACAGCGCTGCCAAATCCAATAACTGCGCTTGGAGTGCGGATAAATAACCACATACCAGGCACGAGTGTCCTTTGACCTCAATGGATGTACCGCGACAGCCAAATTTTTCCAGCCGCCAGAAGATTAAATCTTCTAAGGCTGGGTCGCAGAGAACTTGAATTTCCCACCAGGTGTTTGCCATACATCAGGACTGAGGACTGTTAGCACGCGCGGTGCGAAGCACGGGCTGAGGACTAAGGAAGGTTAGCAAAATTTCCCCACCCAAGCCGAAAATTCGCAATTGCCATACATCAGGACTGAGGACTAAGGAAGGTTAGAGCGTAGAGCTTAGGAATTACAGTAAAGAGAAATTAAAAAGAATTTACTCTTTTTGTACCTCTTTTCTTCATACTCAGTCCTCAGTCCTCAGTCCTCAGCACTTATAAAGTTACCGTATAGGCATCTCGAATGCCGGGAATCTTGAGAATTTCCGCCAAAATTCCCTCAGGTAGGGGATCGTCCAGGCTTAACACCATCACTGCATCACCGCGCACGATTTTACGACCCACCTGCATACTGGCAATATTGACATTAAAGCTGCCCAATAGGGAACCAATATTCCCAATAATTCCTGGCATATCGCGGTGCAGCGTAAACAGCATATTAGAAGTGGGGGGGACGTTGATGGGAAAATCATCAATGCTGGTGATCCGAATTTCGTTATCGCCCAACAAAGCCCCAGTAACAGAGTGTTCTCCTAGCGAACCCCTCGCCGCCAGTTGCAGCGAACCCGAATAATCTCGAATCGAGGCATCCCGCGTTTCAATCACGCGAATTCCCCGCTCCTTTGCCTCAATACTGGCATTGACGTAGTTCACTCGCTCTCGCAACGCTTGAGAGAGCAGCCCTTTGAGTGCTGCCACGATGAGAGGCTGACTTTGATTGGTTGCCAATTCTCCCTGCAAGCTGATATTCAACAACTCAATCCGTCCTCCAGCCAGTTGCCCGACTAAATGACCCAGGGTTTCCGCCAAGAGAAGATAAGGTCTGAGTTTTTCCAATACGTCAGGACGCAAGCCTGGAATATTCACTGCTGAACGCGCTGGTAGCCCCAGCAGGACATCCCGAATCTGCTCGGCAACATCAATGGCGACATTTACCTGCGCTTCTGCTGTAGAGGCTCCCAAGTGGGGAGTGAGGATGAGATTTTTCCCCAGCGATCGCAAGTCCGACTCGCCGAGAGGTTCTGTCTCAAAAACGTCCAACGCCGCCCCAGCAATTTTGCCAGCTTTCAGAGCCTCCGCCAAGGCTGTCTCATCAATAATGCCACCACGGGCACAATTGATAATCCTCGTCGTGGGTTTCATTTTAGCGATCGCTTCGGCGTTAATTAGGTGAGTCGTTTCTGGAGTTTTGGGAATGTGCAGGGTAATGTAGTCTGATTCCTGAAACAGCAAATCCAGCTCTACCAGACGACAACCTAGTTCCGAAGCCCGTTCTACCGAAATGAAGGGATCGTAAGCTAGCAGTTTCATCCCCATCGCTTTGGCAACGCTGGCGACATGGGAACCAATTTTCCCCAAACCGACAACACCCAGCGTTTTCTTGTAAACTTCAGCGCCGATAAAACTCTTGCGATCCCACTGAGTGCTTTTCACCGACTGATTGGCATCGGGGATATAACGGGAGAGCGATAGCATCATTGCCAAGGCGTGTTCTGCCGCTGCAATTGTATTGCCTTCGGGGGAATTGACCACCACAATTCCTTGTCGGGTGGCGGCTGTAACATCGACATTATCGACGCCAACTCCAGCACGACCAATGATTTTTAGCTGGGTGCCAGCTTCGATAATTTCTTTGGTGACGTGGGTTCCAGAACGAATCATCAGAGCGTCATACTCTGGCATAATTCGCACCAGTTCTTCTGGAGAAAGACCTGTTTTAATATCAACTTGGGCAACCTGGGAGAGGATGTCTATTCCAACTTGGTCTATGGGATCGGAAACAAGAACCTTGGACATGATCGGCAGGTGAGTCTAGATAAAAATTTCATCGCGACACGCACGCACGACTCTTAAAAGGTCAAGACCGCAAGTCGCACGTTGTGTTGCATACACTTCGCCAGGAGCGCTCCCTGGCATTACGCGATCGCGTGCAGGTAAAACCTTGGGAGCAGGCTTGCTTGATGGGAGTTGGCTTAGGCATCGCGTCTAATCACTCGCCACCACGAACAACAGAGGCAGAAGGTCATTTTAACTGTATCAGGTGTCTTTGTACGGCTAGTTGGCTGAAAGTTTTTAACTTTCATTCGCGTGGGCGAAGTGCTTCTCGCCGATAGCCCAAGGAAACAAAACACAGCCTCAGCGTCAGCATCGCGCGAACTGACTTTTTCTGCGCTTCGCGATCGCACTTGTGCATCCTAATTACGGTAGAAGATTTGCTGTCCCTGCACTGCTAGGCTTTAACTAAGGCTATCTCAGCATTTAACGAATCGCTATGAATTATCTCGTCGCCGTACTGCCAGACCGCATCCAGGCAGAAGCCGCCTATTCCGCTTTAGAGAAAGAAGGCTTACCGATGAAAAAAGTCAGTATCCTGGGCAGAGGATACAAAAGCGCTGATGAATTTGGCTTAATTGACCCTAATGAGCAAGCTAAAAAGCAATCAAAGCTGATGGCTTATTGGCTGATCCCCTTTGGATTCTTCGCTGGAGTAGCTTTCAACATCACCACGGGTTTAGAAACCTTTGCCTGGGCGGGTCAAATCGGCAATTACCTGATTGCTGGACTTTTAGGTGCCGCCTCTGGTGCGATGGGTAGCTTGTTTGTGGGAGGTGGGGTAGGCTTGGCACTGGGGAGTGGTGACGCCTTGCCTTACCGCAATCGCCTCAATGCCGGTAAGTATCTGATTGTCGTGAAAGCTTCCGAAACGATCACCCGCCAAGCTACTCGGATTCTCCGTCAGTTTGAGCCAGAAAATATTCAAGGCTACGTTGACTCAGAGGGAGTCTAGAAAATAAACATCTCCCAAGCGTTTGAGCTGGCTGGGGCTTCCATCCACGGACAGAGAAAGTAATCAACAGAACGTTGTTACTTTAAGTACCAGCCTGAGCGCAAGTCACTGGGAGGTGGTATAGATGCAAATATTGCTAACTTGTTTGGGAGTTGCGCTTGTCGGCTCGATAATCGGTTTGGGTAGAACCGTCTCAAAGTTTCGGTACGGCGATCGCTAAAACATTGGATCATAATTGCAACGATAGAATCAAGACAGTTTCACCTCAATCAAGCATCTGCTGTATGTTGCCAAGGGAAGAACTCCTCAAAGGAGTCGAAAATCGAGAGACTGTGGCGCGTGTTATCGACCAAGCGGATCAAGCAATTAAAACTTGGGAAGTGGTGTTTACGGATTTTCTGTCTCCTCCAGAACTGGTTGAGATTCAGCAAGCGTTTAATCGTTTAACAGAAGTCCAACTGGTCGCTTGGGGAGGTTATCCGCAAGCTGAACGACAGAGAATTGCGATCGCGCGTGCAGAATTGCCCCTCGATTCGTCACAAGTCTCTATTGCTGCTATCGATATTGCCGGTAATTTTTTGTTTGACCAATCCACCCACCGAGACTTCCTCGGCGCAATGTTGGGGTGTGGGATTGTGCGCGAAAAAACTGGCGACGTGATTGTGCTGGGAGAGCAAGGAGCGCAGGCGATTGTCGTTCCAGAAATGGTGGAGTTTTTGGGAATGCATCTCAATCAGGTGCGTTCCGTCCCGGTGAAAACCCGGCAAATTGAGTTGAGCGAGTTAAAAATTCGGGAACCGAAAAAGAAAGAATTGACCACGGTTGAGGCTTCTTTGAGGCTGGATGCGATCGCTTCCGCTGGCTTTGGAATGTCTCGCAGCAAAATGGTTGATTTTATTGACGGCGGTGATGTGCGAGTGAATTGGAAAGAAGTCACCCAGGCAAGTCATATTCTTAAGTCTGGAGACTTAATTGCGATTCGCGGCAAAGGACGGCTAGAGATTGGGGAAATTGCGGTCACTAAAAAAGAACGTTACCGCGTGCAGTTGACACGGTTTATCTAAAGATTGCCATCTTTAATCTTCAACCCTAAGTCGGAACTTTATCTTTCCTAAAAAGATTGCCCCTAGCAAATATAATTCGCTAGGGGCAAGATCGGGACTTACGCAAAGCTTATACATACAGCGTTTTTTCGGGTTCAATCCCCCTGTGGTTGCCCTCAGATGTGGTGATGTGCGGCGAGTCCTGAAGATATTAGTTCAACTAAGCGTGTTCTACTGTCTAGCAAAGCGGGAGATGTTTTGGAATAAGAGCTGCACCGTCTGCACGCTGAGCAGATGTTATTGCCATCTGAGCGAGTTTCTGGGAACCACTGCGCGAATCTGATTTGTGGGATTTTCCAGTCAGTTACGGGAACACTAAGATGAGTTGCTAGGTGTAGTTTATGTCCCGTCTCAACAATCGCGCCTTTCAAATCCTCCGTGCGGAAGTGAAGAAATGCGCTGGTAATGATCCTCTAAGTCAAATGGAGCAGCAGCTTGTACTAGAGGAATTAGAAAAACTGCGATCGCAACCAGGCTCACCTGCCTCCTTAGAAGAACTGCGGAAGATCGTCATCTCCACCTATGCAAACTTCAGCCAGAAGGCACTGCTAGCGGCAGCAAAAGCCAACCGTCCGCTGGGAATATTCGGCGCAATCAAATTAGCTGGCTGTGCGGTAGTTGGAGGGACTGTGTTGCTAGTTGGGGGAACTGGGACGCTTGTTTTGGCAATTTTGCTATCTCCCACAGCTCATCAGCCAGTGGGACAAAATGCTCCCATGAGTACAGAAGATCGCTATCAGGAAGCGATCGCATCTTTAGAAAAAGCAGAAGAATTAATTAACCAAGCCAAGACCGCAACAGATTTGGCATTGGGCGAAAATAAATTAAGTGAAGCCAAAAAACAAATCGATTATCTGCCTGTTTCAGATACAGTCTCCTCCCGGCGATACTCTTACAACCGCAAGGGTCGGCGCTATGTTAGCGGATATGATACGCAGACAATCCCTAATGAGCAAACAGCCTCGATTCATTTTCGACTGGAGCAGATAAAGAACCAGCTTTCACAGCAAAACCAGGCTCAGGGACACACCAGCAAGTTAATCGAAGGTGCCAAGCAATTTGCCTTCGCTGCTGCTAAAGCTGGGCAGAATCCACCCCATACAGCACAGCGGTGGCAACAACTTGAAAACTTGTGGGGCAAGGCAATTGAACGGCTGCAAAACATTCGCGCGGAAGACGTTGACTATGTGGAAGCGCAAAAGTTACTGGTAACGTACCAGACTAATTTAGACACCGTGCAAATTCGATTGAAAGCAGAACGCGAGTCTCACGAAGCCTTCAATAATGTTCAACAACAAATCAACGCTTTGCTGGTGTCTATACCCAAAGATAGTTCCCAAGTCGATCGCAACCAGATATTCAGCCAGATGCAAGAAATTATCCATCAGTTGAAAATGGTCAAACCAGGCACAAGCGACTATCGAGAAGCCCAACAACTGCTGCAATCGGCACAGAAGAAACTAAAGCAAGCTCAGCCAAAGAATTGATTCTCCTAAAGCTGGTGTGTCATGGCGCGAGGAGCGGCATACGCGATCGCGATCGCAACTTGATAAAATGCGATTAAGTTTACCAGCTAAAAGCCGACCGGCTGATAGCTAAGGGCTGGTGTGCCATGCGCGATTCTGATTTTACAGATGTTTTACAGTGGACGCCGGAAGCAAAGGCAAAGCTGAAAAATATTCCTTTTTTTGTTCGTTCCCAAGCGCGTCAGCGAATTGAGCAGATCGCTCGTGCAGGGGGTTTGGAAGTTGTCACCGCTGATTTAGTGGAGCAGGCGCGGCTAGAATTTGGGCAGTAATAAACGAATTTGGCTTGCGTAGTAGCGTGGCATCTTTCGGAAGCAAGCTACAGCATGACAATAATTTTTACTTTTATTTATCCCCAAAAAGTCAGGAGAGCCAAGAAGCCGAAAAGTTTGTAGAGGTGCTATAGCCTGCCATTGCTTCCGTAGCCGGAGGAGGCTACGATAATTGGTATGCAAGCCCGAAAACACTATTCACGCGCCCCGATCACCGAAGCGGTGATAGACCTACGGGTTCAACTTCCTGAAGAAGTTAAACTCGACACATTGGCGCAAGTGTACCTTACCATCCAGACTGACTACCCAATCCGTGAGGATATGTTTGTTGTAGAGGGGCTAATGATAGCTGGTGCTAGTGTTGGGGCTACAGCCAGTCAAACCCAAATAGGCTATAGATTCTCCAGTAGTAATCAAAAACAGATTTTTCAGGCACGTCTGGATGGCTTCAGCTTCAGCCAGCTTGCTCCCTACGACTCTTGGGAGACATTCCGAGAACAAGCACATCGGCTTTGGAGTATTTATCGGTCACTGACGAACCCAAAGGCGATCGCCCGGATAGCAGTTCGGTACATTAATCGACTAGATATCCCTCTTCCACTGAATGATTTTAAGGATTACCTACGGACGGTGCCTGAAGTCTCGCCCGACTTGCCGCAAGGGCTAAGTGGCTACTTCATGCAATTACAAATTCCCCAGCACGATCTAGAAGCAATGCTTGTTCTCAATCAAGCGATAGTTCCTCCACCAGCCCCTGATGTGGTGTCTGTACTCTTGGATATTGACGTATTTCGAGAACGGGACATACCCAACGATCAAGTAGGACTTTGGAATTATCTGGAACAACTGCACATCCGGACAGATCAGGTCTTTGAAGCTTGCATCACAGATCGCACAAGGGAGTTGATCAACTAATGGCTACAGTTTCCCCCCTACGTCCTAACGAAATTACAACCCCGCCCAAATTACTGGTGCGAGAATCAAAAGTTACATCTCAGCTGCAAAGCCCTGAGGGGCGAAAAATTGCACAGGTAACTGAAAACATTTTGCTAGATTTGACAGCTATTCAGGAATTCTTAGAGTCTCTGGAAAATATTAGAGAAATCAATTACAATCTAGTGCCACCAAAGCGCTCGGAGCGTGTGCATATGCGTGCCCAGTTCAAAGGGCGTGGAAAACCTCTGCCGTACCCACTAGACGAAGAATGACGATAGAGCCTTTCTGGGTGCAGGTAAATGAGCCAACCCTCAGGCAGGGTGACTACCTGCCTGGATGTCTTGTGCCTGTACCAGTGTTTGATCCAACCACTTTTGGCAAAAACGACCAAATACAAGACATAGAGGTAGAAATAAACGAATTTGATTTGATAATTTTGAATCAAAGCTGTGACTTGGAAAACAAAAAGGTGCGTTTAGTGGCGCTGAGTCCAATTTTCTCTTTATCACAGTTTGAGGAAGCTAACCCAGATTTTGCAAAAAAGGGTAAATGGAATGAGGTATTGAAAGGTAGAGTTGAAGGATTGCATTTGCTAGCATCGCCAACAAATCCAGCCAATAATCGAGAAGCACTCGTTGTAGATTTTCGAGAAATATATAGCTTGCCCTATGACTATCTTGTGAAATATGCGACTGAGTTCAGCTTGCGTTGGCGATTAAAGTCACCATTTTTAGAACACTTTTCACAAGCCTTCGCGCGGTTGTTTATGCGGGTGGGCTTACCATCTGCAATTCCACCCTTTAAATAAGTGAACTACGTACAATCCAACTGTTTTGTGAAAGTATCGATTGTGACAGTTCAAAGGACGGATTGTGGGTAGTATAGCTACAACAAGAGGTTTTATGAGATGCAATATTGCGCCTCTCAAACGCTCAATTTTCTTCTAAATTCATCGCCGCTAGAAAAGCTTGCTGACTGACTGTTTGATAAACGGTGTCTAAATATTGCATCACCGCTTGACTAGAATCGGATGCTAGAGGAATTGACCCCAGTACATTTAATACGGTGTCGCCGGTAGGTGCAATTACCACCAGTGAAGAATCTAACGGTTCGTCGTATTGCCAGAATTGCTCAATTTTGAGTGGGGTTACTGGTAGGGATGAAGTACCCTCGCCCGATGGCTGGGATGTCTCAGCCATCGAAGTTTCTGTCTCAGAATTTTGTTCGCTACCGCGTCTTAGTTTGCGTAAGGTATCGAGGATTTGTTCTTTAGTGCGTCCCCGCAACTGGAAGATTACGAAAGGATCTTCACTGAAGCGATCGCCTAACTGATAATAAACTGCACCAATATGTTTGCAGGGAATTTCCTTGTCCGGACAGCTACACCGTGCCTGGATATCGGACAGGGTAAAGGGAAATATGCTCAAACCATTGGCGGTAAACACTTCTTGAATGTTTAGCGGCATTTCTCCTGCCAATAATTGGGCAGAAAAAATCGCCCGTTGAGACATGGTTTCAATCACATAATCCCACTGTTCATCCGTAAAAGGGTCTAGCGATAGGGAAACTTGATAGGGTTCTGGTGCCGTACCTTGCACTTTCGCTAACACCTTTGACCCTTGAAAGTCAATGCTGAGAACATTTCCCTGCATTGCATAATTTCGTGCCCTTTCCAATCGCTTTTTGAACCGGGATTTCTCTAATAGATCAATCCATTCTTGTACCCACCATTCGCGGCTTTGAATTTCGTAATTATTCATTTTTTATCCTAATCCCATCTTGCATTATTATCCCTTTTATCATTTCCAGGTTCAGCCTTACAGTCTTAAACCCATGAACCATAAACAGTTTGTTATTCATCATCAATTACAGCAGTACGATCCAACAATAATAAATTGCGGAGTTGGTCAGTATTCAGTTCCGTAATCCACTGTTCACCAGCGCCCACCACTTGTTCTGCCAATGCTTTCTTACTTTCAATCATTTCATTAATTCTTTCTTCCAAAGTGCCAGTGCAGGTAAATTTATGTACCTGCACATTCCGAGTTTGACCAATCCGAAATACCCGATCGGTTGCCTGATTTTCGACTGCTGGGTTCCACCAACGGTCGAAATGAAAGACATGATTTGCCCGTGTTAAATTGAGTCCAGTGCCACCTGCTTTTAAAGAAAGAATAAAGATTCTCGGACCTTCAGGATCGTTCTGAAATTGGTCGATCATTTCCTCTCTTTGTTGTTTGCGAGTACCTCCATACAAGAACAAAGTTTCCCAACCTAGATGTTTCTCTAAATAAGGTTGGAGAAGTTTTCCCCACTCGGCAAATTGAGTAAAAATCAAAGCGCGATAGCCTTCTAATAAAGCTTCCTCCAACATCTCTTCTAAACGCTGAAGTTTACCAGATCGACGCTGTGCTACCAGTTCTTTTTCCTTTAAAAATTGGGCAGGATGGTTGCATATCTGCTTTAATTTTATCAACAAAGCTAAAATGATTCCCTTGCGTTGCACACCTTCGCTGTTGTCAATTTCAACCAGCGATTCTTCCACCAATTTTTGATAGAGTGCAGCTTGTTCGGCAGAGAGTCCGCAGAATACAGTCATTTCTTGCTTTTCTGGCAAATCTTGAATGATATTGCGATCGCTTTTCAGTCGTCGCAGGATAAAAGGACTAACAAGCGATCGCAATGTCTGCAACGAAGCCATATCTCCATATTTTTCAATCGGCAAAGCAAACCGGCGTTGAAAGAAATCCCGCGTTCCCAAATACCCCGGATTCAGGAAATCTAAAATTGACCACAGTTCTGCCAAGCGATTTTCCACCGGAGTTCCTGTTAGCGCAATCCGAAAACCTGCTTTTAACTGACGCACTGCTTGCGATTGCTTCGCCTGTGGATTCTTAATATTTTGAGCTTCATCCAGCACCACACCCCGCCAAGAAACACTCTGAAGGTCTTTGGCATCTCGAAATGCCAGTGAATAACTGGTAATCACCAAATCTTTGCCCTTAACAGCTTTCTCCAACGCTTTCCCTTTCGGTCGTTTATCTCCGTGATGGACGACCACTTTCAGCGTGGGGCCAAACTTCTTAACTTCCCGTTCCCAGTTACCCAAAACTGAAGTTGGGCAAACTAATAGCGTCGGTGCCTCTAATTTCTCTTCTTCTTGCAAATTTAGCAGAAAGGCAATACACTGGATAGTTTTTCCCAGACCCATATCGTCTGCGAGACAGGCTCCCAAACCCCAGCGTTCGAGGAAAGAGAGCCAGCCGACGCCCCGCGCTTGATAAGGTCGCAACTGCCCCTGGAAATTGGCAGGAGGCGCGATCGCTTCCACCGCCTGATTATTAGTTAAAGTCGTTAGCAACTGCTGAAGTGGCCCTGCTGCCTCAAAGCTAACCACCGGAAGTTTTTCAATCACCTTGGTATCGCCGGTACTCAGCCGCAGAGCATCTTCTAAGGAGAGAGCCATCTGGTCTTTGGGCGTTGCCAGCAGCAACTGAGCGGCTTTAACATCGGAGGGTTGCAGGGCTATCCACTCCCCATTTACTTGCACCAGCGGACTTTGCAGGGCGATCAGGCGGTCAAATTCTTGTTTAGAAATCGTGCGATCGCCAATCGCTAATTCCCACTCGAAAGACAGCCAGCTTTGCAATCCCGATTGACCTCTGCCCGGTGTGGTGCTGGAGCGAATTTTCAGCCCCAAGTGCCTATTTTCTCCCTCCGCAGGCATCAGACTGGACGGCATCACGACTCCCAATCCACTGTCTTTTAGTCGCCATGCACCCGCCTTGATAAATTCGTACACCTGCACGGGTGTCAAGCGACAAAACTGCGGGCGACGGTCATGCAAGCTGGATTCAATGGGAGGATAAAGTCGGGCAGCCAAACCTAAGCCACTCAGAAAAGTCTCCTGATGATGCTCAATCGTGCGCCCTTTGAAGACCAAACGCTCTAAGGGATGGTTCCAGATAGTTTCTGCATCTACCAAAAATTCTGGGTCGCCCGTTGCCTGGAGAGAGTATTCTAAACTCCAATTCTCATCGCCTGATGCGGGTGGTTGGAGAAGGAAACAGGTGCGAAATCGGTTTTGTTGGTATTGGCTGGTTCTCAACTCCCCGCTAGCGAACACTGCGGCGACTAAATGATCTTGCACTGGCGATGTCCAAGTCTGAAGTGCCACTTCCAAGCGTCCGATTGCCGTCGGTTCTGCCTTCAGGGTATTTGATGCGGTCGAAAGGGCTTGCAGCCACTCCCGAACTATCGGTTCTACTGCTGGTAAGGGAGAATTACCAACACCCGAACGCACTTGCGCGTCTATCACACTGCCTAAGAATCCCAAAAGTAATTCCTTTGGTGCGTCTGGTGTCAGTTGTTCGTTAGGTTTTTCTTTACTACTGACCTCTGAGTGTTGATAGGTGCGGCAAGCAGAGGGCATTAGCTGGGTAAACTTTTCCAAACGCGCTTGATCTAACGCACTATCGAGTAGGGGTTGCCAACCGGCGACAACTGTACCATCCAACTGCCGATGCAGGGTTGGTAAAAACTTACATCGCACCAGAAGATCCAAAATCCATCGGCTAACCTGTGCCCAATAGCGTAAATCTCCCCCTACATAAGCATCAGACGCTTTAAAAGAGCCAAGGGGTAGCGCTTGCAAAAATTGTATTGCTTCCAGAGGATGGAGACACAGCCCTTCAACTTGCCAGAGGTGTAAGGATAAGGTTGAAGCATCCGCACCTTCTGAAAGCATTTTGGTAGACAGCACCGGGTAAATTGGCTCGCCTGTTTCTAAAGTTTGACTGGGCAGAGCGATCGCTTTCTTGTGCCATTTCTCGTTAGCGCGACTTCTCGAAAGGCGGCTCGATTCTCCAAAGATACTACGCGATCGCAAAAAAGCGATTAATTCTGCCTGCGTCATCGCCATCGGATGGGATGCCGCCGTATCGGTTTGAGAAGACATCGCTGGCGTCATGGGTCGCCAAATTTCTCCCCAAACAAATAGATAACCACCCTGAGGTTGAACGAGCCAACTACCGTGTAAAATTGCCATATTTAGAAGCTTTTTTTGGGAAAATTAACTCAATTTATTAAGGTTTATTAAATCAAAAATTAGCTATTAGATAATCCGATCTTTTTCTTTCTCCAGCTAAATTACAAGCATCAATTATTACAAATTTTACTAACAAATGAAAATTAATCTGTCTTTTTTAACTACCTTGCAAAATGAGACTAAAGTCGAACTAGACCGGATGTTTCCTCAGGAGCAAGATGCAGTCAGAGAGTTACTGAATCAGATTATTATTGAGGGTCAAACTTATCCCCAAAATCAACCTCTATCCAAAGTAGAATTTGCTGACTACAGGATGAGCCACGATGCTTTTGTTGTCACTTACAACCACACTAAATCCACCAACGCCGATGAAAATCTTGGGATTTTTCTATCTCAAACCCAACTTTCCCGGATGGTGCAGCCACATCTGCAATGCTGGATTTATTGTACAACCTGCTTGAGCGGGGTCAAGGCATGGGTTAGGTTGATGGGAGCAATGCTAGAAATTGCTCCCATTAAGGGTTACACGGCGGTGATGTTCAATTTTGTATTTGCAACTAACACGCCCTCTATCCGATTGTGGCAATCTTTGGGATTTGAGACAATCGGGCGGATTCCGAGTCCTGGACATTTATCTGATGGACGGGGTAGTAGACGCCCTTTCGGATGTACCGCTCTTTGAGTTAATTCATCAGTAGTCATCGTCGCTCCCCTGCGCCCTTGCTCCCCTGTCCCTCCTCGTCTCCTGAGTGCCGTCATCTACCTAAAGGCACCACCAGTACCTAAGTGCTACGATTGCGAAAGATAAAGAAAAATGATAGAAGGACAAAGTACCACATGGTAGAGCTAGACAAGTCAATATCCTTTGATGGACGGGATATTCGACTGAAGGTGGGTTTGCTTGCCCCTCAAGCTGGGGGTTCAGTTTTAATTCAGTCAGGAGACACCGCAGTTTTAGTCACGGCGACTCGCTCCGGAGGTCGAGAAGGCATTGATTTCCTGCCGTTAATGGTAGATTACGAAGAAAGGCTTTATGCAGCCGGTCGGATTCCCGGTGGTTTCTTGCGGCGAGAAGGGCGTCCCCCCGAAAAAGTAACGCTCACGGGTCGTTTGATTGACCGTCCCCTGCGTCCCTTATTTCCTTCCTGGCTGAGAGATGACATTCAGGTAGTGGCAACCACGCTGTCGATGGATGAGCAGGTGCCGCCGGATGTCCTGGCTGTAACAGGTGCTTCAATTGCGGTACTGTTGGCAAAGATTCCCTTCCAGGGGCCGATGGCAGCGGTGCGGGTTGGTTTGGTGGGGGATGATTTTATTATCAATCCCACCTATGCCGAAATCGAGGCAGGGGATTTGGATCTGGTGGTGGCAGGCTCCCCAGATGGCGTGATTATGGTGGAAGCGGGAGCGAACCAGCTGCCAGAACAGGATGTCATTGAGGCGATTGATTTCGGCTATGAGGCGGTGCGCGACTTGATTGAGGCGCAGCGAGAACTGATGGCAGCACTGGGGATTGAATTGGTGCAAGAGACGCCGCCGGAAGTAGATTCGACCCTAGAGAATTTTATCCGCGATCGCGCGACTGCCCAAATCAAAGAAGTCCTCTCCAAATTTGAACTAGACAAAAATAGCCGCGATGCTCTTTTAGATCAGATCAAAGAGACACAAGTCCTGGCAGCGATCGCACAATTACCAGAAGACGACCCCATCCGAGTTGCCTCTGCGGCTAACTCTAAAACGGTGAGTAACGTTTTTAAAGAGATCACCAAGAAGCTGATGCGCCGTCAGATTCTCGAAGACAGCGTGCGGGTAGATGGTCGCAAGCTTGATGAAGTGCGCCCTGTCTCTTGTCGCGTTGGTCTGTTGCCCAATCGGGTTCATGGTAGCGGTTTGTTTAACCGAGGACTGACCCAGGTGTTATCTGTTTGTACTCTCGGCACCCCAGGCGATGCCCAGGATCTCGCAGATGACCTGCACCCAGAAGATGAAAAGCGCTATTTACATCACTATAATTTCCCGCCCTATTCTGTTGGGGAAACCAAGCCGATGCGGGCACCCGGTCGTCGGGAAATTGGTCACGGGGCACTAGCCGCACGGGCACTGGTGCCGGTGTTACCGTCGAAGGAAGAGTTCCCCTACGTGATTCGGGTGGTGTCTGAAATTCTTTCTTCCAATGGTTCCACATCGATGGGTTCGGTGTGTGGTTCTACCCTCGCTTTAATGGATGCTGGCGTGCCCATTGCGAAGCCAGTGAGTGGCGCAGCAATGGGACTGATTAAAGAAGGCGAAGAAGTTCGCATTCTGACTGATATTCAGGGCATTGAAGATTTCTTAGGTGACATGGACTTTAAGGTGGCAGGTACCGATACTGGTATCACTGCCTTGCAAATGGACATGAAGATCAGCGGACTGCCTCTGAATATCATTGCCAAAGCCGTCGAGCAAGCAAAGGGTGCTAGGCTGCACATTTTAGAGAAAATGCTGGCAACCATTGACCAACCTCGCACCGAGATGTCACCTTATGCACCTCGCTTGCTGACGATCAAGATTGAGCCAGAACTCATTGGCATGGTCATCGGGCCTGGAGGCAAGATGATTAAGAGCATCACTGAAGAAACGGGTGCCAAAATCGACATTGAGGATGATGGCACGATCACGATTTCAGCGGTAGATGGAGAGAAGGCGAAAAAAGCCCGCAACATCATCCAAGGGATGACGCGGAGGCTGAATGAGGGTGATGTCTACGCCGGTCGCGTAACCCGGATTATTCCCATTGGGGCGTTTGTGGAGGTGCTTCCCGGAAAAGAAGGGATGATCCACATTTCTCAACTTGCTGATTACCGAGTCGGTCGCGTCGAAGATGAGGTGGCTGTCGGGGATGAAGTCATTGTCAAGGTGCGGGAAATTGATAGCAAAGGTCGGATTAATCTGACGCGCTTGGGGATTCACCCAGATGAAGCGGCGGCGGCTCGTGAAGCGGCAGCAAGTCGCTAAAAAAGCAATTAGCGATTAGCGATTAGCTGTTAGCGATTAGGAACTGAAATTGCTAACCCCTAATCGCTAAGACAACCTTTGTTGCTCAACAACTACGATTTACTTCTGAGATTAAATCTAATAAATTGTCTCGAATCTATAGCAATCCTATTTGAGTTGCGCTCCAGCGGTTTAGATCCCCGACTTCTTGAAGAAGTCGGGGATCTCCCCTTTAAGTAATCATTTAGCACTGCTATATAAAAATTAGAATTAATTGATGAGTAGTGGCAACGGTAACGAGTTGTTGCCTTAGTCATTAGTATTGTTGCTATTGAACTAATGACTAAGGGTTAAAGACGTACAAGCTTTTATTGATAACGAGTTGCAGTTCTTCGCGTCTAGGTTAATCCCGTGCGCGAACGTTCCCCAACAAAAACAGGCTTATGGTTTTTTTTACTTTAACCATTCCCTACTCTGTCTACTACCTCAGCAAACATCAAACGCTTAACCTAGCAAGCCTGACCCTTAGATGGTAAGCATAAAAACTATCATCTCATCTCAAAAAATCATCAATCTTAGGATAGATTGACGATTTTAGAATTGTAGTGTTACCTTTGCAGTCAGTCTACATAAGTCAGCCTAATCCAGTATCTCGCTTTTAAAAACGTTCCTTATCTGATTAAGGTGAAGCTGGAGCGGAGGAACCAAATTTTGGGGCTTATCTATGGGAAATTAAAAATTCAGATTAAAAATTAAAAAAATAGGATTACTATTTTTAATTTTTAATTTTGCATTCTTAATTCCTCAGAAAGGGACATCTCTCAGTCCTCGCCCGTCAGCTAACTCCGTCGGCATTGAGAGGAGACTGAAGAGTCAGCAATTTTATAGAATTTGCGCGATCTCATCAGTGTCCTTGGCTGGTATCTGTTCGCTTCGTTGTACCTGCCCTCGACTATGAGTAGAGGCACATTTCGTGCTTCAACTGCTGGCGTCTGAAGCAGGTACGCTAGCCATGAGGAGAAAATCAACCGATGTTACTGACCCAAAAAAATCGTATTGCCTTAATTTCGGTAGATGGCGATCCAGCGGTAGAAATTGGGCAAGAAGAAGCTGGAGGTCAAAATGTCTATGTGCGTCAAATAGGATTAGCACTGGCTGAGCAAGGATGGCAGGTGGATATGTTCACTCGCCGCAGCACTCCGGAGCAACTGGATGTAGTTCAGCATACACCTAAGTGCCGGACAATCCGATTAGTCGCTGGGCCAGCCCAATTCATGAGTCGGGATCGACTCTTCGGGTATTTACCAGAGTTTGTTCAACAATTCCAGGCATTTCAGCAGCGTGAAGGTTGGCAATATACGCTGGTGCATACCAATTATTGGTTGTCATCTTGGGTGGGAATGGAACTGAAGAAGCACCAATCTTTGAAGCAGGTACATACTTATCACTCTCTGGGTGCAGTGAAGTATCGTACAGTTTCCGATATTCCCGCGATCGCTTCCACACGACTAGCAGTTGAAAAAGCGTGTCTGGAAACAGTGGATCGGGTTGTTGCCACGAGTCCACAAGAAGCGGATCAAATGCGATCGCTTGTTTCCACTCAGGGACAGATTGAAATGATTCCCTGCGGTACAGATATTGAAAGATTTGGTTCCATTCAGCGCCAAGAGGCACGCCAACAGCTAGGAATTGCCACCGACGCCAAAGTAGTGCTGTATGTGGGTCGTTTCGATCGGCGAAAGGGAATTGAAACTCTAGTCCGAGCGGTAGCAAAATCAAGCTTACGCGAGTCTTGTGACCTGAAGCTATTCATTGCAGGCGGAAGTCGTCCGGGACAGAGTGACGGAATCGAACGCGATCGCATTGAGAAAATCGTAGCTGAACAAGGCATTGGCGATCTCACCTGCTTCCCCGGTCGCGTAGAAGATAGCGATTTGCCTCTCTACTACTCAGCCGCCGATGTGTGTGTTGTCCCCAGTCACTATGAACCCTTTGGTTTGGTTGCCATTGAAGCAATGGCTAACCGGACTCCCGTAGTTGCCAGCAATGTAGGCGGCTTGCAGTTTACCGTAGTGCCAGAGGTAACGGGTTTACTGGTGCCTCCCAAAGATGAAGTCGCCTTTGCACAGGCGATTGACCGCATCCTAATTAATCCCGATTGGCGAGACCAATTAGGTCAAATGGGTCGGCAACGGGTGGAAATTGCCTTTAGCTGGAATAGCGTGGCATTAAGACTCAGCCATCTGTACACCAAATTATTGTGCCAAGCCGCTGCTGGATCTGCGAGCAAACCTCAGCTAGTCGCTTAAGATTTTTTTCAATGAAAAGTGCTGAGTCTTTTGCGGTGGGATTTTCCTACCGATACTGAGCAAGAAAAGGCAGTAGAAAAGAGATTTTTCATCCAACGTTTGTGTGCTTTCAGTGCATAGATGTCTCTTGCAAAAAACAAACGATCCTCTGTATTCCTCCTAAGGAGGAAATGAGACTCCCTCTTCGTTTCCGGAAGTTGGGAAAGGTTTTCAATATTTTTGCAAGAACTCTATTCTTCGTTCCCAAACGCTAGACAAATTGCTGCCAAATCGATGGATTGTCGGTCAAAGCGAGATATCCATCCAATAACTTGAGAGCAATTCAAGAAGTAAGAAAACGGCAAATTACCGAATCAGGATTAAAACCATGCTTAACATCGGAGATTGCGTGCTACACAAGCAAACCGGGCGCTCTGGCAAGGTTTTTGGCTATGGCTATCAGATGGTTAATAGCACTTATTTACCAACACTCATCGTCAGAGTGGCTGAAGCCGCAAGTTTGAGCCAAAAGACTTTTGTAGAAGATTTGTCTTCGTCATGGATTCTGGTAGAGGCAGAAGAAGCCTCTCGGCTTTCGGCAAAGGCTGCACGATAGAGCAAGAGCGCTGCTGTATCTGCGCTTTGGGCGATTGGGCGATCGCTCTTGCACAAGCTCGGTCGGTAATAGACCGAGCTTTGGCGTTTTTGTCAAATATTTAAGGAATCTTTCGGTTGAATACTTAACTAAAGTAATAAAAAGATTTTTGAAGCGAGTAGCGGCTAAGAACAGCATTCGCAGGAGCGATCGCTCTGGGGATCGAGTGTTGGTACGCTGCGTATTGCGGGGTGAAATCATGGCAACGCTCAAGGAATTACGCTTTTAGCAGCCAGAAAGTGTAAATGCGATCGCATGAGAAAGCAGGGGTTCCCCCGCCGTACTAAACTGGAGATTACACTTTTTAGCATTCTGAACTTGACTGAGTTAGCTGTGCGGAAAATAGTTATTGCCGGTAATTGGAAAATGTACAAAACTCAGACAGAGAGTCTGGAGTTTTTGCAAGGATTCATGTCCCACCTAGAAGAAACCCCAGACGAGCGGGAAGTAGTGCTAGCGGCTCCTTTCACTGCTTTGAGCATCATGTCTAAAAATCTGCACGGTAGCCGCGTGCAGCTGGGTGCCCAAAACGTCCACTGGGACGAAATGGGAGCCTACACAGGTGAAATTGCCGGACCCATGCTGACAGAAATTGGGGTGCGTTTCGTAATTGTGGGTCATAGCGAACGGCGTCAATACTTTGGCGAAACCGATGAAACTGTAAATCTGCGGCTGAAAGCAGCGCAACGCTATGGTTTAACGCCCATTCTCTGCGTTGGCGAAACCAAGCAACAACGCGATGCTGGTGAAACAGAATCCCTGATTTCTACCCAACTGAAAAAAGACCTGGTTGACATTAACCAAGATAACCTGGTTATCGCCTACGAACCTATCTGGGCAATTGGCACTGGTGACACCTGCGAGGCAAAAGAAGCAAATCGGGTGATTGGCTTAATTCGCACTCAATTGACGAATCCAAATGTCTCGATTCAGTATGGTGGCTCGGTCAAGCCCAATAATATTGATGAAATCATGGCACAGCCAGAAATCGATGGGGCTTTGGTAGGGGGAGCAAGTCTGGAGCCTGCGAGTTTTGCCCGAATTGTCAACTTTAAACAAGGATGAAGGATGCTCTTCGTTGCGGCGCAATCTTTGCCGGATGACGGATGAATCAATCCAAAATCCAAAATCCCTTGACCCTCCGGGGTCACATCTTTGACTGGGGACAGCGCACTTATTTAATGGGTGTGTTGAATGTGACGCCTGATAGTTTTAGTGACGGCGGAGACTTTAACACGCTAGGAGACGCCTTGGCTGCCGCTAAGCATCTTGTGGCAGCCGGTGCCGATATCCTCGATGTGGGGGGACAATCAACTCGACCAGGAGCCGCTGAAACTCTTTTGGAAGAGGAATTGAATCGGGTGCTGCCAGTGGTGCAGGCGCTCCGAAAGGATGCAGGCGGAAGCAGGAAGGATGAATCCGATTCGGCGGTGGGAGTCATAGAATCCGCTCAACACTGCAATCCCTTATCCTATTCTTCGGGAAGGGCAAAGCGCTGCATCCCTCATCCTTCTGAGGTGCCGATTTCTGTAGATACGACGCGGGCATCTGTGGCAAGGGCAGCTGTTGCAGCGGGGGCTGATATGGTCAATGATATTTCCGGCGGGACTTTCGACCCGGAGATGTTTGCTGTGGTGGCAGAGTTGGGTGTCCCAATTGTGTTGATGCACATCCGAGGGACGCCAGCTACCATGCAGCAGATGACGAATTATCAGGACTTGATGGGGGAAATCTCCGAGTTTTTGTCAAGTCAAATTGAGCGGGCGATCGCATCTGGCATCGATCGCTCGAAGATTATCATCGATCCCGGCATTGGTTTTGCCAAAACTTACGACCAAAGCTTGGAAATCTTGCAACGCCTGCCGATGTTGCATTCCTTGGGTGTTCCTCTGTTAGTGGGACCATCCCGGAAAAGTTTTATCGGGCGGATTTTAAATCAACCCGATCCCAAAGCCAGAGTGTGGGGAACAGCGGCGGCTTGTTGCGGAGCGATCGCGGGAGGTGCCGACATCCTCCGGGTTCACGATGTCCAACCAATGCACGATGTCTGTCGCGTCGCTGATGCCATTTTCAGAAAATAAAAATAAAAAAGCTAAGAGCGATCGCTGTCTTGAAATGCCTTAAAAATTGATGTTTTTAATTTCAAATCAGACTCTCTACTCTTAAAACTCTTTTACTTTTTGTTTTTGACCTTTTACCTTTTAAACACTACCTGCTCCATTGCCATTAGAGCCATTGGGAGGCTCAGGAGTAGTCATTAAGTCAGTCATGGCTTCTGATAAGGCTTTCGGGTCCATAAATACCACCTTGGAGTTAGGACTGGCACTCAATTTCTGATTGGCATCGACATATCTTTGAGCAACGAGAAACTGCAATACTTCTCTACTTAAAGGCTGTGACTGCAAAGCTTGGCTAAGAATTTCTATCGACTTCACAGTTCCCTCCGCTTCCAAGATAGAAGCGCGTTTCTTACTTTCCGCTGCTCGTTCCAGCTCCAGAGACTCCAAGACAGTTTTTGCGGGCGTAATGTCTCGCACCTCGACGCGAGTCACCTTAACTCCCCACGCAGCAGTCGCTTCATCCAACTGCTGCAACAAAGTCTGATTGATTTCGGTTCTGGAAGAATAAGTTTGCTCCAGTTCCATTTGACCAATTGCAGAGCGAAGCGTCGTTAAAACTAAGTTTTCGATTGCCTGCTCAATATCTTCAACGGCGTAGTAGGCTTTTTCCAAATCCAGAATCTGCCAGTACACCACTGCATCAACTTTCAGCGAAACGTTATCTTTGGTAATTGCCTGTTGAGGGTCAATGTTCAAAAACTTCTCGCGGCTGGTTTCCTCCACCACAATTGAGTCAACAAAGGGAACGATGAAGTTGAGACCGGGCGCGAGTCTTCGATTGTACTGACCCAAGCGCTCTACTAAAGCTTGATTTCCTTCGTTGATAATTTTCACAGAACCCACTGTGTAGCCAACGATCACCAAGACGAGGGGGGCAAGAATCGTGATGGGGTCCATAATGCGCTCTCTCCTGAAGAGGCTACTGTTAAAAGTAGCTATTAGCTTAATGCTAACTTTTAATTAGTCGCAGCTTTACTTTAAGTAAATCGGGATTTCCGCCCAAGACTCGGAGCCTTGCCCTAGTTCCGAGAAACATTTCCACCGTGATGCCAGCGTTTCTAAGGCAGAGGTGGCAAAGCCAGCCAGGAAGTGACGCTTGGGGGTAGTTGCGTATTCAGGCGCAGGGCCAGTTCTGGGGTAGAGAGAGATTGGGCGTAGGCGGGTGTCAAGAAGGGTTCGTAAGTTGAGGCGGCTGGGGTCAGTTGTTTAACAAATGCCAAGGTGACGCCTTCAAGCAACTGGCGCAGGGGAGCCGCTGATTTGCCGGTGCGTTCGTTGACGAGGGTTGTTTGAGTGAGAAGTTCGCCTTGGCTGCCTGGACCAAAATCGCTAATGCTTAAGTGAGTTCCGCCAATTGCTGTGAGGAGATATTTAGGGCTGGGCAGTTGGGTAAAAGGTCGTAGTTGATGGTTCAGCGATGGGGTGAGAGAATCACTGGTGCCAGTCAAGATTAAGGTGGGAGTGCTAACTTTGCCAAGACCTTTTTCGCCAAACAAGTCTCCCACAACGGGGTTAAGCGCGATCGCTTGCACCACGCGCCGATCCCGCAAGTTCAAACGTTGGTCGGGCAGACCCGCTGCTGCACACTGCAACCAATCCCCTCCCGATTTCCCTAGGGGATTGCGATTTTTGCAAAATTGCCGCAACGCATCCAGATTCAGTTCGCCTCCCGCCAACGCCAAAGCTGTGTAGCCGCCCAAGGAATGACCAATAACGCTGACTTTCTCGGTATTCAGCTTCCCCTGAAGGGAACCTGGTAGCTGGTTTAGCCGAGCCAGCTCATCGAGCAAAAAGCTAATATCTTTGGGCATGGCGACAAACTCGGACGCCGGTAACAAGGACACCAAACCGGGCATTCCCACGGAGTTGCTGCCAAAATGCCCTCCAAAGATTCGGTTGGCATTGCTGCCCGGATGCTCAATGGCGGCGACGGTGATGCCGTGAGAAGCTAGGTGACGGGCTATGTAGGCTAGGAAGGAGCGATCGGCTCCAAAGCCGTGAGAGAGGACGACAAGGGGATTTTGAGAGTTTTGGTAAGGTGGTTTCTCGTTTGTGTTTGCCCAGTAGAGATCGACGACGATCTGGCGATCGCTGGTGTATGTCCCCAGAATCGGCTCCTGGCGTCGCCAGTCGTGAAAGGTCAGAGTCTGCTGCTGTACTGTTTCGGAACCCGCTTGGGCGGGGTTAAAGGCGGGACGGAATTTTCCTTTGGTGACGGTCAGTTCTCGCTCCAGTAGCGGGCTTAAAGCTCCGCTTTGCCAGTAGGGCGCGTTGAATTCTAGGGCGATCGCGATCGCAGAGGAGGCGTCTACGGTAATTGTGTCGGCTGGATAGGACTGCAAAAAGCTGATGACGCTTAAGCCATTGGCTTGCCGCAAGGCTAGGGTTAGACCAGCTTGCAGTTGTTCAACCGTACTATTCGGTAGCGCCAATCCCAGCTTCTTGATTAACTCTTCTCCAACGGGCGATCGCAACACGTCTTTCACCACTTTGTCTCCCAAATTCGGATCTAGGTGCAAGCGACGGTTGAGTATTTCTCGAAATTCTGAGCTTAGCAATGCCTTATAAGGCTTGAGACTGGCGGGAACTTCCCCCGTTTTGGCAAAATCCTCTAAATCTTCGATTGCTACCGATTGCTGAAACGGCCCCAAGCGCAGCGTTACCCGTTCCGCTGCTAAGACGGGTGCCCCAACACTTGACAAAAGTGCGAAAGCGTTGCTTAAGGAAGTTATGGTGACGCCCCATAAGCAGCTTTGAGCGAGTAAGCGCGTCCGCCCGATCGGCTTTGCCGTTGCTGAAAATGGCGATCGCGTTCTCGGAAGCGTTTTTGGGAAAACCTTGTCCCGAAACCAATTCAGCTTTAACTTCATCATCTCCATTCACCCCGTTTGAGTGCAGCAGCGCCGTAATGTAGAAGCAATTCGATTGCGGTTGTTCCCATTTTTGAAAAGCTCTGCTATGAGAGCGATCGCTCTCATAGCAACTGGGGACTCAAGTGCTGTTAGCACAAAGCCAAGCACAGACTCAGAGAACACCAGAATGCGCCCCTGTCCTGAAGCTCCCTTAATTGCGACTATAGGAAGGATACGCGGGAGAAGTATACCCTTTAATACCATTGGCGACGATACCCAAGACTGTGCCACCAGAAATTTTTAGTCCATCTAATGCTTTCATTAGCATGGAACGGTCTGTTTGATCGATCCCGACAACTAAAATGGTGCCATCTGTATTCGCAGCCAAGATGTTGCTGTCTGCCAAACCGACCAGAGGTGGTGAGTCGTAGATCACTAAGTCGAAACGGGCTTGAAATTGCTCGATGAGATACTGCATTTTATCTGACGAAAGCAGCTTGATCGGGTCTGAAGAGTTTTGACCCGATGTTAAGACAAACAGGTTGTTGTCTTCTGGCGATCGCTGAATGGCATCATTCAAACTCAGATCGGTGGCGATGGTATCGCTGAGTCCTCGCACGTTCGGTAAGCTCAAGCGAGTATGCAGACTCGGACGCCGCAAATCGGCGTCTATCAATAATACCCGCTGACCAATTGCCGCTGCGGCTTTCGCCAAGTGGATGGCAACCGTTGATTTCCCATCTCCCGGTGTCGCCGAACTGATTGCCAAAGAGGTAATTGGCGTCCCAGAACTGAGCAAGCGAATATTGGTATAGAGAGAACGGAAGGCTTCCAAAAATGGCGAATCGGTGTATACATTCAGCTTCTTGCGACCATTGCCATTTGCTGCATTGTCACCCAACAGTTGATTTAAACCGGCAACCTCCGCTACGGTAGCGGGTTTACTGGGTTTCTTGGGCGGTTTCTTGAGTTCCTTGGCAAAAGGAATCACTCCCAAAATCGGCAGTTTCGTTTCCCCTTTGACATCTTCGGGGGTGTGGAAGACTGTATTGAGAGCCTCGATGAGAAAACCCAGTCCGATGCCCAATAGCGCACTTAAAACGATAGCGATCGCTAACTGTTTTTTAGTTTGTTTGGTCGCTACTGATATCAGGTTGCCATCTTCATCGCGCCGTAGCTGAGGCTCCTCAATCAGTTCCCAAGGCACTTCCTGTTGGGCAGCATCTAACTTTAAGGCTTCTCGTTTGCCTAAAAATTGCTTGAGGTTATCAGTTGCAACTAATAATTTTCGCTGTATATCCGCGTGCTGGCGGGCAACCGCAGGTAATTCTTGCAGTTGTGCTTTGATTTTAGTTTCAGTTCTCAGAATTGTTTGGTAGCGCTCCTGTGTTCCTTGGATTCTTCCCTGCAATTTTTTTAGAACCCCTTGGGCTTGTTCCCTCATCAGCTGTTGCAAATTTTGCTGCTTTTCCCTAAGAACTAGAATCGGTGGGCTGTCGTCCCGAAATTGGGGGGATTGTGCCGCAATGGTACTGTCTAGAGTCTGAATCTGCGCTAGCAAGGTTTCGTAAGTCTTCGCATCTGTAGACAAAATTGCGGTAGTATTTCCTTCCCGCAACTGTTTTTGCATACTGGCATATTGCGCTTGCGCGTCAGCCAGTTCCGCTTGGGTATCTAATCTTTGTCTTTCAATCGTCAAAGCCTGCTGATACAGCAAGGAGTCTGCTTGTTCCGGATCGCTGACATTGTACTGCTGCCGGAGTTTTTGGAGTTGTGCTTGCAGCGTATCAACTTGCCCCTGTAGCTGAGGTAGCTGCTGATTGATAAACTCAATTCCCTGTTTGAGGCTTGACAGGCGCTCTTGGCGGCTATAGTTCAGATAATTTTTATAAAGACTATCCAATACAAACTGAATTTTTTGCTGATCTTGATCCCGGTAACTAACTTCTAAAATTTTGGTGCCGTATTGAACTCCATCTTTTTCATAATTGACTCGAAAAATTAAGAGTTTCGTCATCAAATAGTTATAAGTAATCTCCGGATATTTTTTTTGCAATTCTTTGATGGCTGGCAACATCAATTTCGTGCTTTGCAAAACTCGGATTTGCGTCTCATAATCCAACAAGCTAGATTTTTCAACTTCAATTTTTTGGATATCTGCGTTGTTAGTTTGAGACGATAAAAATTGCTTTGCTAATCTATCTTCAGCGGTAACGGGTTCCACCAAAAGCCGAAAGGCTCCTTCATATTCTGGAACAATCCGCTTTGAGCTGAAGACAATCATGCTCCCTGAGATGACAGTTAATACAATTGTTACCCCTGCCATAACCGGGAGTCGGCGGCGCACAACGCCCAACAACCATGCCAAGTCCAGCTTCTGTTCATCACTGTCGTCAGACGGTCGAGTGAGTTGCCCAGGCAACGACTGAGTCGGCTTGCTATTGCGTTTATTGAAGAATGGCTGTGAATTGTGTTCGGTATCCATTTACCTATTTAGATAGAATTAGATAGAAAAAAAGCAGCTAACTACAGTTTAAGAGAACGTTTATAGATACACCCTGAAGATATACTTACCTAGTCATTGTTTCCCAAGATTCCAAATAAATTAAAAATGTTGAAAAATGTGAAAACCTTCTCTATCGGTTCTAAGAATGTTCGCACACTGTCAGAAGTCTTGGCGCTTCCAGATCGGCTGACTACAATAATGTCGTTATTGCGGAGGAGTGGATTATTTGCCTCATTGATTCCTTGGGTTAAATCAATATTGACTTTACTTTTTGACACTGTGCCATCGGGGTTGAGGCGAATTAAATCGACCGCCTTTCGATTTGCTCTAGCATCATTGAATCCTCCCGCAGTCAGCAATGCTTGATTCAAGGTTGTGTTTGGCGCAACCTGCACCACTCCTGGGCTTTTCACTTCTCCTACCACACTTACCTTAATAATACTGGGAGAAAAGCTAGTGGTCGCTAATTCAGAAATTTCTGCCGGGTTGACTGCTGATGCAGTGGGAATAAAAATGGTATCTCCATCTTGCAAAAGTGTATCTTGACTGAAATCACCAGCCTGCAAGAGTTGCCAAAGATTTAGATCGATGATTTGTTCTGTCCCTGCTTTGGTGAGTCGCCGCAACTGGATACGGCGAATATCTGCCAATGGCTTAATCCCCCCAGCCAAATCAATTGCCCGCGTTACGGTTGGTAGTCCTAGGGTTCTTTGCTCTAGTGTTGTCTTTCCTCCGATAACAACATAAGTGCCAGGACGGTTGACTTCCCCCACGACTGCAACACTGCGGGGTTCTTCTAAAGGAGGTGAAAAACGAGTCGTGGCGATTTGCCGTACTTCGTCTAAGTTAATGGTGGTGGTTGTGGGAATAAAAACAGTGTCTCCATCCCGCAAATTTAAATCTTGGCTGCTGTCGCCGGTTTGGATCAGATCCCAAAGATTAAGATTGATAACTTGCTCGGAACCGGATGCTAGCTTGCGACGCACCTGAACCTTACGAATATCAGCCGTCAGCGTAATTCCCTGCGCCTGCTCAATTGCCTGCGTTACTGTGGGATATTGGAACCCAGGCACGCTCCCGACTCCGGCTATCAGGGGAATTGTGAAGCCGCCTGGGCGAGTCACCTCTCCTCCCACCCGAACATTGATAGGGCGAGGAGACAGAACGCTAATGCTGATTATGGGTCGTTTGAGGAAGCGAAAGTATGCAGATGAAATGGCATTAGTCGCTTGTGGCACGGTTAGCCCCTGAACCGATAGGGTACCAATCAGGGGTAGGGATAAGGAGCCATCTGCTAGAATTTGGTACTCGCCACTATATTGGGGAACCTCGAAGATATCAAGGCGGATGCGATCGCCTCCACCCAATGTATAGGCTATATCAGGTCGAGCGGGATTGGTATTCGCTTGTGCAAGAATCGTAGGTTTCTGAAAACGCGGCAGAGTCGCCTGGGTAGGAGAGGGACAAGCAATGGCAAATGTTGCCACTAAGGTTATACCGGCAGAAGTTCGGGTGAGTTGTCTATAAAAACCTGGATCGCCCATACATAACCTACTTGTTTTATATTTTTAAATCTAAGCTGTGTGAGGATAAATCTGCCACTCTAAATAGTAGTTATTTATCCTCAGTTTTCTTGGTAAAACTCTTAACCCTATCTATAGCAAGCTTTTTAAAGATACTTGTTTTTAATTGGTATCTTTAAAATAATTAAATACTCGTAAATATACGCAAATTGCTTGTTTCTCTCTTGTTTAATCAGCCGCTATACTCGTATAGGGTGAGCTTTGCTTTATCTTTCGGTTAAGAATATTAAACATGAATACTCTAGCTTCAAACCCTTTATTTTTGCTAATAGCGGCTGCCAGCGCCATCATTTATGTTTTATTATTATTTAATTTTGCTGGTAGAAGTAAAGCCACTTCTAAAATTTTGGAAAAAGTTTTTATTGCTTTATTAATATTTGCGATCGCTGGAGTCACCCTAAGTGGTTTTGATAAAATCCATCCCAGAGCTTTATATTTACAGGGAAAAAAACTTTATTCTACAATTTTGCAAATCGGCATTTATGCCACTTTTATGTTTATTATCTATTCGCGCCTCCTGCATAACCTTAAGGATTCAGTTTTTGTTGTTTCTAGGCTGTTAATTAATAATATTTATTTTTGCGGATTACTGTTCGTGTTAGTTCTATCTGCGGCTTGGTCAGAAACTCCAAGTTACACACTCAAAGCTAGTATAGTTTTTTTGGGGACAACTGCTTTTTGTGTTTACGTTGGCAAGCAGTATAAGTGGAAAGAACTATTTGATTTATTGCTTACAATTAACAAAGTTATACTTGTGCTGAGTATATTTTATGCTTTATTCAGACCGTCAATTGGAGTAACTACCAAAGGCTGGCAAGGAATTTTACCCCACGGAAATGCCTTCGGCTTTTTGATGGGTCTAACGGCGGTCATGTGTTATATACAGTCAGTTCGCCAACCGAAAACTAAATGGCAATCTCTTGGTTTCGCTGCTTTATCTATTTTTGCTCTACAACGCTCAAACAGCGGGATGGGAAAAGTTCTATTAGTTTTACTGATAAGCGTGTTAGTCGTTATCCGCTTTATCAAAAACTTGCCTCCCCGATTAGCTTTTGCTTGCATAATCTTTTTTATGGCTCTTGCGATGTGTTTGTGTATTGTAATTACCCAAAATGCCGAATTTATTATTGTAGATACCCTGAATAAAGATTTGACATTGACCGGACGCACAGACTTCTGGCCCTTGGTAATTAACCATATTAAACAACATCCACTACTGGGCTATGGATACCAAGGTTTTTGGCAGTCTTGGCGAGGAGCAGCCGATCCGGCGGCTGACATTATAGTGGTGAAAACCCAATTTAAGCCAGAGCATTCTCACAATGGTTTTTTAGATATCACCGTAGATTTGGGATTGGTGGGATTAGGGTTCTTTTGTCTTTCTTTCTTAACCAATATTGCTTTGGCAGTCCAGTACATGAAGCGTACTCAAGAACCTGAATTAGTCATGCCCCTGCTACTGATTACCTGGGCAGTCATGACAAATATTACTGAAACTGGATTGATGTCAATTACCTCTGCTTGGCTGTTTTATGTTATAGCAACAGTTCGATTGTGCCTGGACGCTACAGGAAAAAGTTCTCAAGAGAATTCCAGAGTTTAAACTGGTTCGCCGGTATTGAGGGGTGTCTGACCAATCAGGCGATCGCTAGAAGGGGCAGAGGATCGGTAAGCGATCGCTCCAATAAGGATGAGTTTCGCAAAATATGTTAAGCCGTGTTGCCACAAAATTCAACGTTTTTTTCAGGATATTTACGTAGGAAATTTTTCTCAATATCTAATTTCAGGATATTTACGTAGGAAATTTTTCTCGATATCTAATAATATACGGTTAAAAGTGAACTAAAACAATCGGTTTATAAAGGATTGAGTTTATGGACAGACCTAAAGATTATTACGAAACCAACGGATACTACGTATTTAGAAATCTCATTCCTGAAAATGTGATTGATAATATTTTAAAAGAGTATAACTCTAATATTCTTTCATCCAAATCTCCTTTCTTTAGGCAGTCAACTAATAAATGGGAAACCAATAGAATTACTCCCAACGGATACTCTGAAGAATCTTTCCGGGATGTTCACGATTACCCAGATTATCCAGCATTTACTGAGGCAGCCAAAGAAATTTTCTGTTTACAGCAGGTTAGAGAAGCACTGACTGAACTGACGGGTAGTGAGGAGCATAACCTCATGCAAACGATGTTCTTTGATATGAACACGGCTACTCCAGCTCATCAGGATTGGTACTATTTAGATTCCATGCCTAATGGTCATTTGTTAGCTGGATGGTTTGCTCTGGAAGACATCCACGAAGAAGCTGGTCGATTCTATGTTTTACCAACATCCCATCTCGTTGACTTTGAGTTAACGGATGATGAAAAACTATCTAATCGGTTTTACTTAGAAAAGTTGAAGGAGTATATCAACACTCACAAGAGTAATATTCAAGCTCCTGCCTTGAAAAAAGGGGATGTCCTGTTCTGGAACTCTAGAACTATTCACGGTTCCTTGGAAACACTCAATCCCCAATATTCTCGAAAATCTCTAACAGCTCATTATCTACCAGCGGTGTATGAATTCGGTAGCCGCAATGCAGAATCTCCGACTGCTGTAGATTATGCCACGTACAAAGGAATGAAGTATCGCTTGATTCCTTCAATGTATAAAAATTATTCAGCGGCTGCAAAACTGAAAACCGATTTCTTGCAGTATTTGTGGGAGCAACCAAAGTTGATGCGAACCGCAAAATTTGTAAGAAAAGTTTTGCAAGGTGCTAAAGGTAAATAATCAATTCCATTCTGTTTACCGCAACAACAAATAGGGTTCTGTAGCACGACCCAGTTCTCAAACCCTATCTTTATTCCTTCATAAATTGCCCAATTCTGATGTTAGACAAGCTGAGTCTGATAAATCAAAAGCTTAGCCCTGGTCTACGCAAGGTGTTCAGCAACATCGCGTGGCTGTTCGCTGACAAAATCCTCCAAATGGGCTTGAGCCTAATTGTAGGAATATGGGTGGCTCGCTATCTAGGGCCGGAACAGTTTGGCTTATTTAATTATGCGATCGCATTTGTAGCGTTGTTAGGGCCGATTGCCAATCTTGGGCTTGATAGCATCGTAGTGCGCGACATTGTGCGCGATCCATTTACCAAGAATGAAACGCTTGGGACTTCCCTAGCACTAAAACTTATTGGCGGTGCTGTAACAACTTTGTTAGCGGTTGGCGCAATTTCCTTACTACAGCCCCAGGACACTTTAACTCATTGGTTGGTAGGAATTATCGCTGCCGGAACCATTTTTCAAGCTTTCGAGACGATCGATCTTTGGTTCCGATCGCAAGTTCAATCCAAATATACAGTTGTTGTTAAAAATAGCGCCTATTTACTTGTCTGCGCTGTCAGAATTGTCTTAATTCAAATTAAAGCTCCTCTCATTGCATTTGCCTGGGCAAGATGTGGAGAACTTGCCTTAGCTGCTGTGGGATTGGTAATAATTTATCAGACAAGCGGACAGGATATAAAAGCATGGCGCAGCAGTCTTCCTCAGGCGAAGGACTTAATCAAAGAAAGTTGGCCCCTGATTGTATCGGGAATCGCAATTTATGTCTATTCCACCATCGATCAGGTCATGCTAGGTTCCTTCTCTGCCCAAGAACTGAAGTTCGATCCTAAATATGAATTAGGCATTTATGCAGCTGCTGTGAAGATATCGCAGATATTTGATTTCATCCCCTCTATCATGCAGATATCTTTTTTTTCCAAACTCACCGAAGCTAAGGCTCAAGGGGAGATTGAATATCTCAAAAAATTTCAGGCTTACTTTGATTTAACCTTAATTTTATGGCTGATAATAGCAATTCCAGTTTCACTGCTTTCCACTTACATCGTTCATTTCTTGTACGGAGATAAGTATGCAGCTTCAGCTACAATACTATCAATCTATGTTTGGTCACAGTTTGGTAGTGGTTTTGGTCTGGCCAGAAATGCGTTTATTATGATTGAAGGTAAAGCAAAAAATGAATTAGTTTTAACATTTACAGGAGCAGTAGTAAATATAATTTTAAATTTATATTTAATTCCCAAGTATGGGGCTGTTGGAGCCACTATAGCGACTTTGATTACTTATTTCATTGTGACTATACTTCTCAATTTTATAATTCCTGATTTAAAGCCTATCGGTAAGTTTATTTTACGTTCTTGTAATTTATATAAGGCTGCTACAAGAATTAAAGGAATAGTGCGATGATTGAAATAAAGCCAAATATTCAGCACCAATCTACCTGTCCCCACAGCGGTACAGCTCTTAAGCCTCAAGGTATTCTTTGGCAAGGAATGCATATTTGCGTAAAATCTAAATGCGACTCTTGCAATACAGAAATTATTGAGGATTTAGAAGTTGGTCATGCTGTCACCTTTCCTTATCAAGTTGATTTAGCAAAAGGCGACGTTTTTGGAAATGAATCTTGTAAATATTGGTTAGGCGAAAAGCTTCTTTCCTCTCTGCAAAATCCACAATCTGAAGAGATTGAGGTATCTAAAGAAGTTTTTAAGCAGCATCAACGTGTCATCATCTTAAACTGTATCGATTATCTTTATGGGCATAGCTTATTAAAGCTGCTAAATGTCCAAAGACATCTGGATAATTATCCGGATTGGGGCTTAATTGTCATCGTACCAAAGTTCTTGAGATGGATGGTTCCAGAGGACGTTACAGAAATTTGGACGGTGAATATCCCTTTACGACGGGGGCAATGCTACTATCCGAAATTTGAGCAATTTATCTCTGAGGAATCTAAGCGTTTTGATGAAATTTGCGTAAGCAAAGCATATTCTCATCCGAGGCATTTTGACATTAGTAAATTTACGCGGGTTCCCAGCCATAACTTTGATAAAGATCCAAACCAAATAACCTTTATTTGGCGCGACGATCGGATCTGGTGTAATCCGCTTCTCTTCAAAACCTTGAGAAAATTAAAAATGCTTGATATTGCCCTCAAGCTTCAGAATGAACGGGTGCAAAAACTATTTTTAAAGATTCGAGCTAGAGTTCCTTTAGCAAAGTTTGCGATCGCTGGTTTGGGAAGGAAAACTCAGTTTCCCGACTGGATTGAAGATTTGCGGGTAAACAAGTTTGATTCAGACACTGAGAGGCAGATGTGTCAAGTTTATTCCCAAAGCCGCTTGGTGATTGGTGTACATGGCTCTAATATGCTGCTACCTTCTGGTCATGCTGGCATGACTCTCGATCTGATGCCAGAAGAGCGCTGGGGAAACCTGGCGCAAGATATCCTCTATCAAGAGACAGATCCTAGATTGGCTGCTTTTCGATATCGCTATGTTTCGCTTCAAACTCCTCTGGATGAAATAGGAGCGATCGCTTCCAGTATGCTCCTACATTACTCCGAATTTAAGCAGAATATGACTGCTGACAAGTGACCATGAAAACTCCCGTTGCTCTGTTAATCTTTAAGCGACCTGAGACTACAGCCAAGGTTTTTGAGGCAATTCGTCAGGCAAAACCGCCTAAGCTTTTAGTAGTCGCTGATGGCCCTCGTGCCGATCGGCCAGGTGAAGCGGAAAAGTGCGCTGCTGCTCGTGCAATTATTGACACTGTAGATTGGGACTGCGAAGTTCTAAAAAATTATTCGGATGTCAACTTAGGCTGCGGGTTACGTCCAGCTACGGGTATTAATTGGGTATTTGAACAAGTAGAAGAAGCCATCCTTTTCGAGGATGATTGTTTACCTCATCCGACTTTCTTCCAGTTTTGCGAAGAGTTATTAGAAAAGTATCGTGATGATGAAAGGGTAATGAGTATCGCGGGAACCAATCTTTTAGGCGAACGGAAATTACCTAGACAAAGTTATTACTTTTCTTACTTTGGTGGAAATTGGGGTTGGGCATCCTGGCGCAGAGCCTGGAAATATTTTGATTATGACATTAAGCAATGGCCTGAAATTTTAGAGAGTCGGTTTCTAGAAAATTACTTAATGGTACCGAAATATTATTTATTTTGGCAAAAAATATTTCAAAATGCCTACCAAAATCAAAATAGATCCTGTTGGGATTATCAATGGCTGCTAGCTTGTTGGCTTCAACATGGATTAAAAATAGTGCCCGAAGTTAATTTAATTACGAATATTGGTTTTGGAGCTAATGCAACTCACACTTTTTCCACTGAAAATCCACTAGGTAAAATGGAGACGCAAGAAATTATATTTCCTTTAAAGCATCCTCCCTTTATGATTCGAGATGTGGAGGCAGACACCTTGTTTCAAGAAAATTTTTTTGACAATAGAAGCCTTTTTACTAAAGTCAAAAATAAATTTCAAAAAAGTTTGCTTAAGGAGTAATTGTCAGATGAACCCCTTCTTCAAAATTAAATCTAAGATTAATGCTGCTTTAGTCAATAAAAAATGTGTAATTGGCAATAATTCAAGTGTTTTAGACCATAATTTACTGGTGAGCCACGATCGTGATAAAAATAGTATTATTCTGGGCGACAACACTCACATTGAAGGCCAGTTAATGACTTTCCCCGGAGGAAAAATAAAAGTAGGAAATTTCTGTTATTTAGCCCAAGGCTCTAGAATTTGGTCAGACACTTTAATTGAAATAAAAGATAGAGCAATTATTGCTCATAATGTCAATATATTCGACAATCAAACTCATCCGCTCGATCCGGTAGCACGTCATCAGCAATTTGTTCACATTATCCAAAAAGGTTTTCCTAAAGATTTAAACCTAAATGGAAAATCCGTCATTATTGAAGAGGATGTTTGGATTGCTTGTAACTCAATTATTTTGAGAGGGGTGACGATTGGAAAATGCTCGATTATCGGTGCTGGGTCAGTCGTTACTAAAGATGTTCCTGCTTGGACGATTGTCGCGGGGAATCCAGCCCGGATTATTGGCAAGGTTCCTGAAGGTGAACAGAAGATTTTAAATGGCAAAGAAGTAGTGAGCGATCGCGGGTAAAAATTAATGAAGCGCTTTATAGTATCTAAACTAACAGACGCTCAAATAGACAGAATTAAATGGTTAGGAGGTAACTTAAAAGCCTATTTTACTAAAAGGCAGAATGTAGGTAAAAACTCTTATATTGATCCATCTGTTCATGTACTGGGGTGGGGTAATGTAAAAGTTGGTCAAAATTCAGTCATCGGTGAAGAAACAGTAATTGTAATTAATAAACGGGAAAAAGACAAAATCTCTGTCATTATTGGTGATAACTGTTTTGTAGGTCGCAGAAACTTTTATAGTGCTGGAGCTTTGATAAAAGTCGGCGACTATAGTTTAATTGGCAATGACTGTAAACTGTTAGGAAGTGGGCACGATTACATTTCTCCCTTTATTCCTTATCACACTGCTTCAACAACTACTGATGGAGTAATAGATATCGGCACAAATTGCTGGCTGGGTGTAGACGTGACTATTTTGAAAGGGGTCAAAGTAGGATACGGCTCAATCATTGGAGCTTGCACCGTAGTAAATTGTGATATTCCCCCATTCAGTGTGGTAGTAGGAAATCCATGTCGAATCGTTAAAAGATTTGATATGCGATCGCAAGAGTGGGTAAGGACTAAAGATTATTCTGAAGATGGCGATCAATATCTTCCTGGTGAAGATGAATATTTAGCAATATTAAAGAAAAATTTTCCCGCTACTAGAATGCCAACAATCGCTGTTAGCAAATTGTTCGGAGATTTAGAGTGACAAACTACAGAAGCCAAGAAGAGAGATAGCTGATTTTATGAACAAATTAAAATTTTTATTTTTATGAAAACCGTGCTAATTACAGGTGTGACAGGGTTTATCGGGCGATATGTTGCTCGTCAGTTTACAGAAACTGGATGGAGTGTTGTAGGGTTGGGAAATCGTCCTCCAGAGAATGCACCTAGACAAGATTTGTTTCGCTATCAACAATTAAATTTGCCTTCTGCCGAGCTAGCAAAAATTGTTCAAGAGTTGCAACCGGAAGTTTGTATTCACTGCGCTGGAAGAGCATCAGTGGAGCTTTCAATTAGCGATCCATCAGCAGATTTCAGCAACAGTGTCGCCGTCACTTTCAACCTTTTAAATACATTACGTCTTTATGTTCCAAAATGTCGTTTAATCTATCTTTCTAGTGCTGCTGTCTATGGAAATCCAGAAACATTACCCATTCGGGAAAACCAAAGCTTGAAGCCAATTTCCCCGTATGGCTTTCATAAGCTAATGTCCGAGCAACTTTGCGCTGAGTTTTTCCAAGTTTATAACTTACCCACTGCTATAGTACGCATTTTTTCTGGTTATGGACCAGGACTGAGGCGGCAAGTTCTTTGGGATATGTGTCAAAAAGCTTTGACAAACTCCGCACTAAAGTTACGAGGAACTGGCAACGAAAGCCGCGACTTTATTCATGGTAGAGATGTAGCAAGGGCACTTCATATTCTTTCTGAAAAAGCTAATTTTGAAGCCGAGGTTTATAACCTAGCGAATGGCGTCGAAACAACAATCAAAGAATTAGCAACATTAGTGTTAGCCAAACTGGGGGAAGATATTCCAGTTGGATTTGATAATAATACTCCTGTAGGAACTCCGATAAACTGGCAAGCCGATATGAGCAAACTTGCCAAAATTGGATTTACCCCTGAAGTAACGATAGAAAGGGGTGTAAACGTCTACGTTCAATGGTGTCGAGCTGAGATTTTAGGATGGTGAAAAATCTACATATTTGCCTCAACATGGTGGGTGGCTCTGGCTGGCTAGGGGGCGTGCTATATATTCAGAATTTAGCTCGCGCGATCGCCACTTTACCAGAAATAGAAAAAGCGAATATCAAGCTAACAATAGCCGTTCACGATAAAGATATAAATTTAATAGAACCAGCCCGCTGTTACGTTAACGAAATTTATGCTACTTCCAAGTGGCAGCGTGCCTACCTGAAAATTTGTAATCTTTTAGCTGAGCGTATTTCTTTCATTCCTCTGGAACTACTGAATCCTCAAAAAATAAATTTTCTCTACCCAGCTATAGCAGGAACCCGCGCACCTTATCAATGGGGAGGTTGGATTCCTGACTTTCAACACTATCACTTACCCCACCTTTTCTCTCAAGAAGAAATCGCTCAACGTAATCGAGATCAGCAACAAATTGCTCACGCTGCTCCTATCATCGTCCTCAGTAGCAAAATGGCGCAGGAAGACTTTAAACATCTTTATCCAGACGCTGCTTCTCGAAGTGTTGTAATGAACTTCGTAAGCTGTCCCGCACCCGAATGGTTTGAGTTAGATCCCAAACTAACTCAAGAAAATTATCAACTTCCAGATAATTTTTTCCTAGTCAGTAATCAATTCTGGAAACACAAAGATCATGCTGTAGTAATTGAAGCTTTGGGGTTACTGAAACAACAGGGACTTACACCTACAGTTGTCTGTACTGGAAGTGCTACTGATTATCGCAATCCTGATTATTACAATCACCTCCTGACAAGAATTGAGGAATTAGGAATTAGCGAACAAGTGCGTCTTTTAGGATTAATTCCTCGTGTAGATCAAATTCAGCTCATGAGGAGGTGTTTAGCTGTAATTCAGCCTTCCTTATTTGAAGGTTGGAGTACGGTTGTAGAGGACGCACGTTCTCTGGGTAAACCCATGTTACTTTCTGACTTTCCAGTTCACCTGGAGCAGAATCCTCCTGATTCTCACTTTTTTGAGCGCAGTAATGCGGAACAGCTAGCAGCACTCATTGATAAAACTTTTACTACCTTAACACCAGGACCAGATGTAGAAAAGGAAAGTTTAGCTAAACAGGATAATGTTGAGAAAATCAAAGGATATGGTAGACGTTTTTTAGAGATAGTACGCAGCGTTGTATAACTAGCCAAATTTTATTTAGGGATTTTTTAGATGTTGAAACGCTCAGAGAAATACTTACATTACGTAGTCTTTGATACGCTGAAAGATAAGAATGTTATTCCTCCAGTCTTTTTCTGGATAGCTGTAACTACTTTGTATGCAGTAGCGAATGCGCCGAAAAATAGGATAATCATGGCGTTTCAGGCAATCTTCAATCGCCTGCCCCAAGACTGGGTTTCTATAACTGTTCAAGCAATCGAAAGTCGTTTCACCCAAGGGTTGATTCGCCCAGAAATTTTAGCCGGAAATGCTCCGCAGCAACTAGCCGAGATTACTACTATCTACGGCATAATCCCTATCAAAGGATTTCTCTTTTTTATAGCGACTTTAGTAATTGCATACCCAATCTTAATATCGATTATTAAGTCGCGCTATTCACTATTTGAAGCTGGATTTAAAAGGAGAGCGATCGCGTCCCTAGCCATCTTCGCAATTATATCTTTACTCATCGTTCCTTTTCGCTATCCTTTAGGTCCAGGTGTAATGGGTTTAGAGTATGCCATTAGGAGTTTAGAGCCTTTTAGCCAAAATGCTGACTGGTACTATCGACGCTTGTTTATGCTAGCGATCGCTAACTTTATTCACATGAGTGGGCCGTTCCTATATTACATTTTTTCTCTAGCCTGTACCTATCTTTTAATCTTCTTGAGCTTAACATTTATCGAGTCTAAAATTTTTGGTTCAAAGGAGACTGAGGAGGGACAACAAGAAATTGAATCAAAATCGATAAATTATCAAAAACTTGGTTTATATTACCTTTCAATTGCAACCAGTAGTTATTTAATTTTTAATTGTCAATTTCCGGGTTATGTAGATCAGCTATTTTTTAGTCTGCTATTACTTCCAGCTTGTATTCCTATGACTCGGCAGGGAAGACTCGCAACTCTTGCTTTTGCCTTGGCGACACATGAAGCCAGTGCTTTTGTCTTCATCCCAATTGTTATCTTCTGTTTTCCCAGACGAGAAGTATTAACCGCTTTATCTTTAGTCCCCATTTACTGTTTTATCTGGTTTGCTGGCAGTGGATTTTCTCTGGATAGTCCAGTAAAGGCACACTTGATACTGGAGAATAAGACGGCATTGCAGTATTTAGCTGAAAACCCAATGTTGGGGTTAGCAGGCTTTTTCTTCTCCTACAAGCTATTGTGGATTATTACCCTCTATATCTTGTGGATACTTTGGCGTCAGGGCGAGACACTTTTGGTAGGCGCGATCGCTAGTATCATTGCATTCCCTATTTCTACAATGTTTTTGATTGTAGATACTAGCAGAAATGTAGGCTATGGCTTCTTTGGAATGTTAATCGCTTTTGCTATCCTAATTCGGGAAGAGAAAGTTTTTCCGGGGCATCGTATATTGTTTTATATTGCCCTCGTGAATGTTATTCTTCCTTCCTATTATATAGGTTTAAACACGGGGTTTCAGACTTATACGGGGCTTTATCATCTTATCCCTCTCTTCCCCTCCACTTATGTTCCATAGATATAAAATTTTCGGGTGAGCATTGCCCACCCTATTGGTTTTAATTATTATTTAATACATTCCATAAATAGGGATTCTGGGCGTTCTTCTCGTTCTGCAATACCTGCTATTTGACTGTCTCGATAGTTGCATCTAACCACTTCCCGAAATCCAGTATCTAAGAGGATTTTTCGCAACGAATTTTCGTTATAGTGCCAGTGGTGACGATTTTTTTCTAACGTCTGCGTTGCCTCTAAAAATTCTGTCAGAAATACTTCGGGACAGCTAGAATCGTAACTCTTTATTAATTGATCGAGGTCTGGAATTGCCACCCGAAACATTCCACCTGGCTTGAGAACTCGATAAACTTCCGAGATACAATTCAAGGCACCTTCAAGGTATAAATGCTCTAGTACATGAGAGGTATATGCTGCATCGACGCTATTATCGGGCCAGGGAAATTTTTTAGTCAGATCCAGATATGTAAGCTGACGAAAAATACCTTTTTGATGCTCCTCATATCGTTCTCGATCGAGCTTCCCCATTTTATACATAATATCGGGTAAAAAGGGGATTTTTGAAACCCAAATGTGAGGAGTAATATCAGTATTGATCCAGCCGGAGAAGATTCGGTCAAAAGAGCCTAAATTTAATTTCATTGTTGCAGACATATTGTTAACCTCAGAAAGTGAATTAAGCACCTTTAATCTAGCTTAATAAAAATTGATAGCAAGAATATTGAAAAGATTCTTTAATTTGTAAAAATAATGAATACAGACTTTGTTAAATTATAAAATATATGTTAATTAAAAAATCGATTACCTTGCTTCGCTGTCAATGTTCCCCATCGTTCCCAATTTTAGGGATAACATAGCTATTATGATAACTTACATTCATTTTAATAATTTGAGGCGCTGATGGGAAATACTAGCATAGCCGTTCTTATCACTTGCTATAACCGAAAGCAAAAGACCTTAGCAAGTCTACAGGCACTTTTTAACCAGGTACTCCCAACTGACGTTAATCTTTGCATATATCTTGTAGATGATGGCAGCAGTGACGGTACAGCAGCAGCCGTCAACCAAAACTATCCTCAAGTAAAGATTATCCAGGGAGATGGAAATTTATTCTGGAATGGAGGAATGCGGGTGGCATTTTCTGAAGCCATCAAGCACCCTCATGACTACCATCTCTGGCTGAATGATGACACGCTGATTTACCCAGAAGCTTTAAGTAATTTGCTGACAACCTCTCATCTTTTAGCCTCGAAAGGAGATGCAGCCATTGTAGCAGGGGCGACTTGCGATCCAGATACGAATACGGTTTCTTATGGCGGCGTCGTGAGAAGTACGTGGTGGCATCCCTTCAAATTTCGCTGGCTAGAACCGGGCGAAAAAGCTATACGATGTGACACCATGCATGGAAATTGTGTATTGATTCCTAAAGAAATATTCCAAGCAATCGGAAATTTAGATCCTGACTTCAAGCATTATGCGGGAGACTTTGATTATGGGTTACGCGCGAGACGCAAAGGATATACAGTTTGGCTAGCTCCGAGCTACATCGGAACCTGTTCGGGAAACCCTTTATACGCGAACTGGATGGATTCTAATTTGCCGATTCGCGAACGATGGCAAAAGGCAGAACAACCTAAAAATTTCACATTCCAAGAACGGAAGTTATTTGCTCAGCGCCATGCTGGGATTTTATGGCCTATTTATTGGTTGCTACCGTATAGAAAATTGCTTTTTTCAAGCTTTATCAAACGGGGACAGGTGGGAACATGAAAGTTAGACATTCTGACGGCAAAAAATTAAAGATAGACGCTCTCCGCATCGCCATTGTGATTCCCTCAGTCGAATTTGGCTCTTATTGGCGACCTGTTTTGTACGAACTTACGAAAATATGTAAAAATACAATTTTTTATACTGGCTGTCTTTGGCCGAAATTCGATGCTGACGCTCCTGGAGCTTCTGCGGTTAAACTTGTAGGAAAATTTAAATTTGTAGAAGCAACTCAAGTATCGGGTGGCTATGGTCGCGGTTTTATGGTAGCTTCACCGAAGATTGTGAATGAGTTACTTGAGTTTAAGCCTCATGTTGTCTTCGCCAGTGCTTTCTCTATATGGACTGTTTTGGCACTGCTTTTCAAACCGTTAGGAGGTTGGAAAGTTGTAATTATTTATGATGGCAGTTCACCTAATACGAACTTTGAAGATTCTAAACTTCGTACCTTGTCGCGTCGTTTAATGGTTCAATTTACAGATGCTTTTATTGCCAATAGTAATGATGGCAAAAAGTATCTTTATGAGGCAATTGGAGCGGATAAAAGTAAAATTTTTACTAAAACTTATCTAGTGCCTGAACCGCAAGCTTTGCGGGAACGTCTTGAAGCTGCTAAACCTAGTGAATTAGAGTTAAAACGTCCGGTTTTTCTATTTGTCGGACAAGTAATTTCTAGGAAAGGGATAAAGCCGTTGTTGGAGGCGTGTTCTCTGCTTCAAAGTCAGGGATATTCTAATTATTCGCTGCTGATTATTGGGGATGGAGCGCAACGCGAGGAGCTGGAAGTTTTTGTTAAAGACAACAATTTGACAGAGCTGGTTACGTGGACGGGATGGGTGGATTACGGGCAACTAGGGGCATATTTTCAGAATGCCGATGTCTTTGTTTTTCCTACCTTTGAAGATGTCTGGGGAATGGTGGTGCTGGAGGCGATGGTATTTGGCAAACCCATATTGTGTTCTAAAGGTGCAGGCGCTTATGAAATGGTGATAGAAGGAGAGAATGGGTATTTGTTCGATCCGCAAAATCCAGAAGAAATTGCTGAAGGGATGCGCCGTTTTATAGATAATCCAAATTTGATTGCTTCAATGGGAGAAAAATCCAAGCAATTGATAGGACAGTACACTCCAGAGACAGCAGCAAAATCAATGGCAGAAGTAGCAATGAATGTTTTACAAAAAAGTCAAATAAATGCCGAACGATATTGAATTAAGGCAGAGTCTCTAAAATTGCGTTTCCCAGCTTAGGCGGGGAACCAGAAAAATAATTTTGGAAAAGTGGGTAATTTTGAAAGTGGGTGGGAACTATAGATAGGGAAAGTTGCTAATTTTATAAGAGGTAAAAAGCCTATGAAAATCCTTCTGTCCGCATACGCTTGCGAGCCTGGGTGCGGCTCTGAGGAAGGGGTAGGCTGGAATACGGTTCGGCAAGTAGCGAATCATCACGAAGTTTGGGTGTTAACTCGAATTGGTTATCGTGCAGCAATTGAGACAGAGCTAGATCGTCACCCGGTTCCCAACTTGCACTTTGTTTATTTCGATCCGTTTAATTGGACGGAAGATTGGCGGAATAAGCAAGGGTTGGTGCAATTTCATTACTACCTTTGGCAAATACAAGCTTATTTTCTGGCAAGGCAGCTACATCGGGAGATTGGCTTTGACTTGGTGCGTCATGTCACTTATGTGAAACACTGGTCTCCTAGCTTTTTAGTACTGTTGCCAGTTCCCTTTATTTGGGGACCTGTCGGAGGCGCTGAATCGGCTCCAAAAGCTTTCTGGAAAGATTTTAGTCGGCGTGGCAAGGTTTACGAATTGCTGCGAAACTTGGCTCAATCGGTGGGTGAGCAAGATCCGTTTGTGCGACTGACAGCAAAGCGAAGTTGTGTGGGATTAGCAACCACTCAGGAGACAGCAGAACGGTTGCGATCGCTTGGAGTAAAAAATGTCCAAATCGCTTCGCAAGTGGGTTTATCTAAAGAAGAAATTAGTCAATTGGCGCACCATATTCTGCCTGATGATAGTCCAATACGGTTTATTACCGTGGGTCGCCTCATCCACTGGAAAGGAGTCCATCTGGGGATTCGAGCTTTTGCTTTGGCTCAAATTCCCAAAGCAGAATACTGGATTGTGGGAGATGGACGGGAACGGCAACAATTGGAAGCGATCGCTCACTCCCTGGGAGTGGCGGATAAAGTTCGCTTCTGGGGCGCTTTACCGCGCCAGGAAACCCTATCTAAAATTGGGCATTGCCACGTCCTCGTTCACCCCAGTCTGCACGAATCTGGGGGGTTTGTCTGTGCGGAAATGATGGCGGCGGGGCGTCCAGTCATTTGCTTGGATTTGGGAGGACCAGCGGTACAGGTAACGGAGGAAACTGGGATTAAGGTGGCTGCGATAGATCCCGAACAAGTAGCACGCGACGTAGCTGCGGCGATGACTCGTTTAGCTGAAGATCCAGCGTTACGGGTGCGAATGGGACAAGCAGGACAAAAGCGGGTGCAGGAAGTCTTTGATTGGGATCTCAAGGAAAGGCTTTTGCTCGATTTGTATGAAAAAATGCTGCCTCAGCCTGCTATCGGGACTTCAGTTACCGCAGAATAGACCTGCAAAAATACCCAGAACCCCTCCCCAACCCTCCCCGAAACGGAGAGGGAGTAAGATTTTCTCCCCCTGTTTCGGGGACTGTGGGGGTTAATTCGACTTTTGTAAGAACAGGACTTACGCAAAGCTTATACATATAGCATTTTTTCGGGTTCAATCCCCCTGTGGTTGCCCTTACTATGTGGTGATGTGCGGCGAGTCCATCCTCAGTTTAAAAACGAGGAATTCCAGACTTATCCTGAACATGAAGGATTCAGTGAATGCAGGCGTCGATGAGTTCTTCGATGCCGTTGATGGGCAAGATTGGTGTACTCAACTCAGTGGCGAGTTGTTCCACAGTCATGTCATCCAAGAAGCAAGAATCGCCGTGTTTTAGCATGACTGAGGGGAGAAGAATGCGATCGCCCAAATCTCTTCCCTTTAATTTCAGCAAATCTTGACCCGTTAACAAGCCGGTGACGCTAATCTCTTGTCCCCAGTATTCGCTACGCAACGCCGCCAGATTTACTTGCAATCCTTCCACTTGATTGAGGCATTGCACGATGGGTTCAAAGGCTTTTTCCACGGCATTACCCACTACCCAAGTTAATTTCCGGGGTGTCTTTAAACGTCGCGGCAGTTTTTTCTCTTGCACCTGCTGAAATTCCTTAAGGAACTGGCGAATCGAACCAACCCCATTGCCAATTTGAGGATAGTCTTCGTAGTCTGATTCTGGCGGTAATTCTTGCCCAGCAATTAAAAACCACTCATCGGCTAACCAGGCGAAAGTAGATCCCATCTGGTTGCGGAATTTCTCCTGGAGCGCCTGAACTTGCAAAATCACTTCAGCGGCTTTCTGGGGGGTCACTGGGGTTAGTTCGTCTTCGGTTGGACGGAAACGTGTCAAACCGACCGGAACCACTGCCACGGAGGCGACAGCCGGGATATCTCCCTTGTGAAAAGATGCTAAATCCCCCAGAGTGGTATCAAGGCGATCGCCATCGTTAATGCCGGGACAGAGAACAACCTGGGCATGGATTTGCAGACGCCGTTCTTGAAACCACCGCAGTTGCTGCAAAATCTGACCAGCGCGGAGATTTTTTAGCAGGCGGCTGCGTACTTCTGGTTCGGTAGCGTGGATGGAAACATAGAGGGGAGATAGGCGCATCTGCTCAATCCTGTCCCATTCCCGTTGGGTGAGATTGGTCAGAGTTAAGTATGAGCCATAGAGAAAGCTGAGGCGGTAGTCGTCATCTTTGAGATAAAGCGATCGCCTTTTACCGGGTGGCTGTTGGTCGATGAAGCAAAAAGGACAGCGGTTATTGCACTGAATTAAGCCATCAAATAGGGCAGTTTCAAATTCCAACCCCAAGTCATCGTCGTAGTCTTTCTCAATTTCCACCGAGTGGCTTTTCCCAGCAGTATCTAAAACTTCCAGTTCCAGCACTTCATCAGCACACAAAAACTGGTAGTCGATGAGGTCACGAGGGCGCATCCCGTTGATGGAAACAATTGCGTCTCCCGGTTCAAAACCGACTTCGGCGGCAATGGAGTCGGGGAGAACCTGGGTAATTAAGGCTGGACGAATAGAATCGCTCATAAAACTAGGAGGAAACGAACCGCTTCAGGCGCAGAGGAAAAAGTAATTAGACATTAGGTATTAGTTTGACGAAGAGCGCGCCCAAGATAGCTATCCCAAATGCTAACCGATACCAAATAAATACCCAGGTACTCTGGGTTTGCAGGAAGCGCAGCAGCCATGCGATCGCTAGATACGAAAATACCGCAGCTGAGATGACTCCTGCCACCAGAGGAAGCAACCCAGCATCTCCCAACCCTGTTTCTAAAACATCTTTTAATTCCACTAACCCCGCTAAAGTAATTGCTGGTATTCCCAATAAAAAAGAAAAGCGTGCAGCAGTTGCCCGTTCTAAATCCATAAATAGTCCAGCAGTCAGGGTGGAGCCGGAGCGAGAAACGCCGGGAATTAGCGCCAAAGCCTGCGCCAAGCCCATCAAAATGCCATCCCGAAGTGTTAATTGCTCAAAGTTACGCTTTTTATTCCCAATGCGCTCTGCAATGCCCAACAATAAAGCCATGAAAATAGAGGCAATAGCGATCGCTGCCATACTCCGCAACGGGGAGTTGTCAAAGTCGGGAATAAACTTTTTGATCAGCAGTCCAAAAAAGAGGATGGGTAACGTTCCCAAAACGATCCCCAGTGCCATGCGGAAGTCGTTGGATTCGTAATTCTTGTGGGCGATCGCTTTGAGGGCACCCGTCGTGATTTGCCTCAGATCCCCCCAGAAATACCACAGCACTGCGGCAATACTGCCCAGCTGAATCACGGCGGTAAAGGCAACCCCTGGATCGCCCCATCCCAGCGCCACCGGCACCACCTTCAAATGCGCCGTACTACTAATGGGCAGGAACTCAGTCAGCCCTTGCACCACGCCCAGAACCACCGATTGAAAGATATTCATCTGGGGTGTCGTTGCGGCGACGGGTGCCACGTCTTGCGCCCTTACCATCATCGCTTCTAAGGGGAAAGTCAACGCAGCACCAGCACCTAAAAGCGCGAACATTTTCCGTTTTGATACAGCCATGAAATCCTCTAGTAAGCAGCATTGCAGACAAGTCAGCCTTTCTTCTTGGAGAGTCACCAGCAGAGGCATCTTGCGCCACTACACATGAGACGGCATTTTTTACGAAATCTCCTACTCTCAGCGCCGAGTCTACCCCAAATTCCAACAAATTTTCTCACCCCCGCACTCCTAAAAGCTACTTGTCTTGCTCAATAAAACTCAGCTAAGATTCCCATATCCCCCCCTAGGGCATTTTTCTTGTGATATCTTGAAAGATGTAAACTAAAGTAAAGAATATTAACAAAATCTTGTTTAACGATACCTGGTTTTCTAACTCATCTTCTTCTGTCCCTGGTAATCTCCAAAAGCCAAGTAAAACTCTGTTGGGGCTTTTTGATTGGGGAATTGGCACCCGTCAAGCTTGGTTAGTTTTCGCAGCTGCGTCTTTTCTGGTGTCAGTGCCAGTGTTTGTGCAAGCCCCTTTAGTGCGGCTGCTGCCAGAACTGAGTTTAGTGATGACAGCCGGGTGGGTTTGGCTGAGTGTGGTTCTCAGACGGCGTCCTGCGACTCATGTGTGGGGAGATTTGCTGCTGGGATTTAGCTGGAGTTGGTTGGCAGGCTCGATTTATTGGGGCTGGATGCGTTGGGAACCCACGATCCACTTGCCGGTGGAAGCAATTGGTTTACCGTTTGCCTTATGGTGTTTGGGGCGTCGTTGGGGTCTAGTCGGCAACCTATTTTATCTTGGCTCCCTGTTTGGCACGGCAGTAACAGATATATACTTCTACTTAGCTGGTTTGATTCCACACTGGCGAACCGTCATGCAAGTTGCACCAAGCGAGGCATCATTGGTTTTTCAAAGTGCGATCGCCCAAGTTAGCACCCCCTGGGGAACAAGTTGGGCAATCGTGCTTCTGGCAGTCCTACTAGGTGTTGGTCTGGTACCATTGCGATCGCGCCAGCTGCATTGGTGGGCGTTTGGTGGAGCCGTTTTGAGTACAATTTTGGTAGACGGTCTGTTTTGGCTGGCTGCTACTATGGCTTGAAAATATCTGAAAGTGTCCCCTGAAAAATTTATTGGTGTAGGGACATCTAGCCACCAAGGTTCCCAAATTACCCATCAGAGCTTCCAGAAGAAAGCTAAAATTTAACCACTTCATACGATGCGTCGTCGCTTCTCTAGCCTGTGGTGACTTTGCGACCCACTCCTTACTTGCTCCTTCGTACCGAGTCCGGCAATCGCTATCTCCCCTTGGTGAGTAGTAACTGCTGGACAGTTGGTCGCAGTGACGACAACAATTTTGTGTTGCCAGATCGTTGGATTTCTCGCAACCATGCAATGTTGCAGTGTACCGAAACCGGCGAGTTCTACCTAATTGACTTAGGAAGTCGCAACGGCTCCTTTGTCAATGGCAGACGAGTCAGTATTCCGGTTACTTTACGCAATGGCGATCGCCTCACCTTTGGTCAGACGGATCTAGAGTTTCACTGTCCCACTGCCAACCGCAACAATGAGCCATTGCCAAGTGGGGACAAGGATACGCTGACTTCAACTTTGCACGTACGCCGCCTGATGTCAGTCATGGTGGTAGACATCCGCGACTTCACGGTACTCACCCGGCAACTGGATGAAAAGATATTATCGGCGGTGATTGGCACCTGGTTCCGTCATGCAGGAAATATCATCCGACAGTATGGCAGCTGGGTTGATAAATATATTGGCGATGCGGTCATGGCGATTTGGTTTCATGGCCCCCAAGGAGTGACCGAGGAGGATATGCTCAACATTTGTCAAGCGGTGAGCGACCTCCATAAAATCACAATGGACTTGAGTAATAAATATCCCGTGCCCTTTCCGCTGCGAATTGGGGCAGGAATTAATACGGGTTTTGCAATGGTTGGTAACACGGGCAGTGGCGATCGCCCCGATTACACCGCGATTGGGGATACGGTGAATGCGGCATTTCGTCTGGAATCTGCCACCAAGCAACTGGGTCTGGATATTGCTGTGGGAGAAACCACTCACGAATATCTCATCTCTTTGGCAAAACAAGAGACTGGTTTTAAGCAATATATCGTCAATCTAAAGGGCTATGAAGTGCCCACTGTGACCTATGCAGGCTCCTACGCTGACTTGGATAGTTTTTTGCAGGTTAACACGCTCAATAAGGGCTAATGGAAGAATGGAAAATTTCCGCAAAAGCTAAAAATCCAAAATCTGCGTAGGTTGGGTTGAGGAACGAAACCCAACAAATGCTTATGCGTGTTAGGTTTCGTTCCTCAACCCAACCTACAACTAATGGCTATAACTAATGGCTAATGGTCACAATAAACAATTAGCAATTTTGCACAATTAGCTGAACGCGGAAAACTTTCGCAAAGGCTTTCGCCACTTCTTGGCGCACCTGGTGCAAGTCAATTCCGGGAACGAACTGGGCGAGACTGCCAACCGACTTATCGGCAATGCCGCAGGGGATAATGCGCTCAAATCCGCTGAGATCGGGACAAACATTTAAGGCAAAGCCGTGCATGGTAATCCACTTGCTGACCTTAATGCCAATCGCTGCCACCTTACAGCCTTGCAGCCAAACGCCAGTCATTCCGGCAACGCGATCGCCCTTTAACCCGTAAACATCCAGCACCCGAATCAATACCTCTTCCAACTGTCGCAAGTACCAGTGCAAATCTTGCCGGTAATAGCGCAGATTGAGAATTGGGTAGCCCACCAGCTGACCCGGACAGTGGTATGTCACCTCACCCCCTCGTTCCACTCGGAAAACCTCCCAGTCGGTCGCTGCGGGGTCAAATTTAAGAAATTCCAGACTGGCTCCCTGTCCGAGCGTGTAAACCGGCGGATGCTCTAGCAAAATCAGGGCGTCAGCCATACTAGGGTCGTTGATGCGTTCGGAAACCAGCGATCGCTGCCAATCCCAAGCTGCCGAATAGGGCATCCGCCCCCGATTGTATAGCCAGAGTTGGCGCAGTTGCTCAGAGGCATTCCCGACAGAATCTTCAGACTTACTTAAAATCATGGCAAAAATCAACAGTAATTTGACTTATATTTTCTGCATAATTAATCTGCTGGAATCAAGAAATGTCAAAAGATGCAAAGGATTCTGAAGAGAAGTCAAAGGCAGAAGTTCTCTAGAATACAAAGTGCTAGTGTTGAAGTTATAACCTCAAGTGTTGAGGGAGGACGCCTCTTCAAAACCACCCCAAAATTAGACTTGGCGATCGCAACCAAGCTGGGGAACGTACATTCGGTTAAATAGCACCCTAGGAAACCTAAACTGTGAACATCGGCAGTTGCTACTCGTGCGATCGCTCTGCTGGCAACTCCTCTAGCTGAGGGGGCTGCAAGCAAGAACATCCTAGCAACAGTGTGAAATCGGGAAAAAATTTGTATCTCTCAAAGTTTTGGCTCCGTTCAACGTTTGCTTACACCAAAAAACGGGCACGTGATTGCTACTGAGAAAGTCGCAATTCTTGTGGGCTTTCTGAATTATCACAACGGTACAGCATGGAGTATCCGGTATGAAGCTTGTTATCCACGGCAAAAACATTGAAATTACCGACGCGATTCGTGAGTATGTAAATCAAAAAATTGAAAAGGCAGTCAGCCACTTTCAGAGTTTGACGAGCGAAGTAGACGTGCATCTTAGTGTGGCTCGCAATCCCCGGATAAATCCAAAACAAGCGGCTGAAGTGACTATCTTTGCCAATGGTACAGTGATCCGCGCTGAAGAGAGCAGCGAGAGTCTCTACGCGAGCATTGACCTGGTTGCAGATAAAATTGCTCGAAAACTGCGGAAATATAAAGAAAAACGTCTGGATCAGAAGACCCAAGCTCAGCTCAAGACTGGCATCGTGGTAGAACCAGAGCCAGTGGCAGAGGATCTGATTGGTTCGCGCACCCCCGAACTCCCCTCAGAAGTGGTGCGTACCAAATACTTCGCGATGCCGCCAATGACGATGGACGAAGCCTTGGAACAGTTGCAACTGGTGGATCATGACTTCTATATGTTCCGCAATGCCGAAAGCGGTGAGATTAACGTCATTTATGAGCGCAACCACGGTGGTTATGGAGTGATTCTGCCGCGTAACGGCAATGGACATACCGATCGCAAAAATGGCAAAACTGACCACCACAGCAGTGGAACGCCAGAAAAGTCAAGCTCTGCAAAGGGATAAACCGAACTGAAGAGCATCTAGATTCTCGTCCCCAGGCTTAGTCGATACTGTAGGGTTATCCACAAGGAATGCTCGTACAGTATCGATTTCACAGTATCGCCCCACAAGTCATAGATAAACTTTTTCAACTTAACCTTGACTTATCGAGCTATATATAGTAAAGAGATATTTTTAAGACGGTTTGAGAATTGTAGGCGATCGCACTCTCGTACAAGGAGTTCCTCCAGGTAGCACAGGAGCAGGTAGAGACATCCAAGAAGTTTTTGGACAAAAAATATTGACTTGATTTGGATATCTCTACGTCTTACAAGCGCGATCTCATCAGCTGTTTCAACTCTCGCCAAAATGGCGGGATTTGCCCAAAATCCGATTGTTTATTAGTGAAGATTCCGTAGCTGGGGCTGAATAATAAAGCTAAAACAAATAATCCCGATACAACTAATACAATCGCTGGGCCAGAAGGCAGATTCTGGTAATAACTGAGATACATCCCGCTGATGCTGGAAATAATGCCAATTCCTGCCCCAACTATCATTACATTGTGCAGCCGCTTCACTAATAAATAGGCGGTTGCTCCTGGTGTAATTAGCAGCGATAGCACTAGGATGACACCCACGGCTTTCATGCTGGCAACAATTGTTAAGGCAATCAGCAGCATTAAGCCAAAATTGAGCAAGTTGGTAGGCAATCCAGCTGCTTGCGCTCCCAGTGGATCGAAGGTATAAAACAATAATTCTTTGTACAGTAGCACGACCACCAATAGGACAATTGCGGCAATGATGGCGGTGTCGCGGACTTCTTCAACGGTAACACCCAGAATATTGCCGAATAAGAAGTGATTGAGGTCGATTTTGTTATCTTTTTGGATCGTGGTAATTAGGGTAACGCCGAGGGCAAAAAAGGCGGAGAAAACGATACCCATTGCAGCATCTTCTTTAATTGGCGATCGCGTCCTGATCCAAGCGATCGCCATTGTACTCAAAACCCCGGCGATAAATGCCCCGACAAAGATATTAGCTCCCACCATAAACGCGATCGCTAACCCCGGCAAAACCGAGTGGCTGATGGCATCTCCCAGCAATGCCAGCCGTTGCACCATCAGGTAGCTGCCGACAACAGCGCACAGCAAACCGACGAGAATGGCAATAATCAGCGATCGCTGCATAAAGCCGTACTGCAACGGCTCAATCAACACTTCTAACATAAAAATTTAGAGGATTCTAACCGCTCCAGGCGCAAAGGATACAAAGTTTAAGAAGGACGAGTGAGAAGTGATTTCTTTAATTTAAAACTCACTCCGGGCGGGTTGATTCAATATATTTCTAGGCGGATAGATAATTTGCTCAAAACCGCCTCTACGCAGCTGCATCTGTAAAGAACATCACCTGTCCACTATAGGCACGATACAGATTTTCCTGACTCAGCACCTCTTGGCGCGAACCGGAGGCAATTAACTCAGTATTCAATAAAATTAAGTCATCAAAGTGGGTGATAGATGCTCCCAAGTCGTGGTTGACGACAAGAACTGTTTTCCCAGCGTCGGCGAGTTCGTGGAAAATGTCAAAAATAATCGCTTGGGTTTTCTGATCGATCCCGGCAAACGGCTCATCAAAGCAGAAAACCTCTGCCTGCTGCGCCAAAGCCCTGGCTAAAAATACCCGCTGCTGCTGTCCTCCAGAGAGTTGTCCAATGGGGCGATCGCGGTAATCGCTCATTCCCACCCGATCCAGGGCATCTGCCGCCACTCGTCGGCTCACAGATGAGAAGCGACGAAACCAGCCAGTTTTCTTGACACGCCCCATCATTACCGCATCCCAAACGGTCGCGGGATAAGTCCAGTCAATTTGCGATCGCTGCGGCACATACGCCACCCGTTCCCGTTGCTCCATCAAAGGTTTATCGCCATACAGCACCGTGCCACCCGCCACGGGAATCAACCCCAGCATCGCCTTCATCAAGGTACTCTTTCCGGCACCATTGGGACCAATAATCCCTGTTAAACGTCCCGGTGCCACCACACAACTGACATTCCGTAGCGCCTCAACCGTGCGGTACTGCACTCCCACCTGGCTGATGTTAATCGTTGCAGATGCGTCTAGCGGGGCGGCTGTCAGATGGCAAACCATTTTTGCCCAATCAGTATCAGGGGAGAAGGTGGCAGTATTCATAGGGTGGTTTTATCTTGCTTTCTTTTTAGATTACTCTAATAATGAAAAGAATATGAAAACATCTATAAAGAGAAATAATCTGAAAGATAGGTGAAATTGATGGTACAGCACCCTAGACTCTACCGAAAGGCAAAAGAAAGTTATTTTTGCCCTGGTTCCCAAGCAAAATCTGGGAATCCTCTAGCTCTGGTTTCTAGCCTTTGCCTGGGAATACTCTTGCCTTTTGCCTTATTCAGCTGTACCCAGCCAAACTCAAATCGTGCGAATCCAATTGCCAACGGCAAACCTAATGTAGTTGCCACCAGTACCATCATTGAAGACTTGGCTGCAAAGGTGGCGGGAGACGAAATTCAGCTCCAAGGAATCCTCAAACCGGGAACTGATCCCCACGTTTATGAACCTGTGCCCCAAGATAGTCAGGCTTTGGAGAAAGCGAACCTGATTCTGTATAACGGCTACAACCTCGAACCAGGGCTGATTAAGCTGATGAACGCAACCGGCGGCGAGATTCGCAAAGTTGCTGTGGGGGAAGCCGTGAAGCCTTTGCAACTGGATAAAGGCAGAGAAGTGGTGCCAGATCCCCATGTTTGGGGCGATGTTGATAATGTCATTCAAATGGTAGATGCCATTCGTGACGCCTTGATTGAGCTATTACCCGAAGACAGAGAGAAATTTACTCAGAATGCGGCACAGCTAACGGGTGAATTAAAACAACTGGATGGTTGGATTACCCAGGAAATTAAAACTATCCCAGAAAATAAGCGCAAATTAGTAACAACCCACGACGCTTTTCAATATTATGCTCGTGCCTACAGCATTCCCGTTGCTGGCACTTTGATTGGCATCAGTACGGAAGAACAACCCAGTGCCCAAACAGTACAGCGATTAGTAGAATCTGTGAAGGCGGCAACTGTACCGGCGATTTTTGCAGAAACAACGATTAACCCAGCTTTGATTAAGACGGTAGCAGAGGAATCTGGAGTAAAATTAGCCCCACGCCAACTCTATTCTGACTCGATTGGTGCTGCTGGTAGCGATGGAGATTCTTATATTAATATGATGGTTGCGAATACCCGCACTATTGTGGAAGCTTTGGGGGGTAAATACACGCCATTTGAGGGAGCAAAGACACCGAAGAAATAAGCTGTTTAGATTAACTAGCGTCAATCAAGATAAAGAGCGATCGCTTCCCTATCCTCACCTGCATCAAACTGAAGCTAGAGTATGTTACAAAAAGCGATCGCTCTAAAGCTTACACTTTAAACTTAACTGCCTTATTATCGGGACAAGGTTCCAAAATTCCTTCAAATAAGCTAAGACTCAAAGTATATAATCTTTCTACATTAAAGGTCAAAGCTACAGACTAACCTGTAAAGATTCCGCGATCTTTTGTTTAATTTTGCTTAAATATCTGATAAAACTTAACAATAGGTAAGGTGAGCGAGAGGAGAAGCAATGGCTGTCACTCAGCCAAATATTGATATTGCTCCATTGATCGATCATGCGCTGCTAAATCCAACGGCAACTCCAGAGCAGGTTAAGCAGTGGTGTGAAGAGGCTGACAGGTTTCAGTTCGCGGCAGTGTGCGTCTATCCGGCATACGTGCGGCAAGCGGCTGAGCTTCTCAAAGGCAAACAGCCGAAAGTCTGTACAGTCATCGGTTTTCCCTCTGGAGCGACAACATCGGCGGTTAAGCTCTACGAAGCCCAAGAAGCCGTCGAAAATGGGGCGGTGGAATTGGATGTTGTCATCAACCAGGGTTGGTTGAAAATTGGGAAGACTGAGGAACTACATCGGGAAATTGCGGAAATTTGTGAAACGGATCAAATCGTCAAGGCAATTTTGGAAACCACCCGCCTGACAGATGCAGAGAAACGACTGGCAGCGGAAATATGTATGGATGCAGGAGTGGCATTTTTAAAAACCAGCACTGGTTTGTTTGGGGGTGCCACAGTAGCGGATATCCAACTTTTGAAAGAAGTAGCACGAGAACGGGTGGGCATTAAAGCATCGGGGGGAATCCGAACCCCTGAGCAAGCCTTGGAGTTAATCATGGCAGGAGCGACGCGGTTAGGCACGTCGCACGGTCCCGATCTGCTTCGTCAGCGCGATACGCTGGAGAAGGAGGGAAAGGGGAATCGGTAATGGGTAATCGGGAATGAGTCGCTAACTCTTGACCAATTACCTCTTGACCAATTACCCATCACCTCTTGACCAATTACCCTACGTCATGAGTCGAACTTACAAAGCAACCGGAATCAATCTAAAGAGTATGGCGCTGGGCGAGTCTGACCGGCTGCTAACGATTTTGACGACTGAATTTGGTTTGATTCGGGCTGTGGCACCGGGGGCACGCAAGCACCACTCAAAGCTAGGTGGAAGGAGTGCTTTGTTTGTAGTGAATGAGCTACTGATTGCCAAAGGGCGATCGCTCGATAAAATTACTCAAGCAGAGACGCTAGAATCTTACCCCGGCTTAAGTCAGGATCTCCAAAAACTGACAGCCAGCCAATACCTGGCGGAAGTGGTTCTCTGTCAGGCGTTGAGCGACCAGCCGCAAATGGAACTGTATGAGTTGCTCAACGAACATCTGCATCGGTTAGAGCGATTGCCTGCCAACAGCGCTGCTCTGGTTTTAGCTCACTTAACCCACGGCGTGTTTCACCTGATGGCTTTGGCTGGCGTTGCGCCTCAGGTTCAACATTGTTGTGTCTCGCGGCATCCCCTGATGCCGGAATTTACCGATCCAGACTGGCGGGTTGGGTTTAGTACTGCTGCCGGTGGAACGGTGAGTTTACCAGCATTAGAACGCCTGCAAGCCGAAGCGCGATCGCGCACTTCTGGTAGTACAGCAAAAGGCAATTTGGCAGTAGAGAAATTCTCGCCTACAGCCATCGGCTTTTCACCTCAAGATCAAGGCACAATACCAGAGGAACCCAGTGGGAACTACCAAACGGTTGTTCATCCACAAACACCCCTGATGCTGAACACCAAACTGAACGCCGTCGAGCTGGCGCTGCTACAGCAGCTGGCTCAGCCAGAGCTACCCCAGAGCAGAAAGAGCAATGAAGAATTAATTCATCCAACATCCCTCATCCCTCATCCTTCCGAAGACGCCGCTTGGGTTTCAGTAGAGCAACTCTTACGTCAGTACGTCCAGTATCACTTTGGTCGGTCAATTCGCTCTGCGGCTTTGATGGATGCTTGTTTCTCGTCCCAGCTGAATTTATCCTGAACCATGATGCAACGGTATGATTCCGATCTACAAGCGCGAAGTTTGTCTCTAAGTCAGTCTAGACAGAGAATTGAGGACGGCGAACGGTGGACGGAGGAAGGAAAATTTCCTCGCTCTTCCGGACTCAATGTTCCCGCTTCCGAGCGCCCCCACCCTGCTTTTACTGGATCGTCAACACCTACCACATCGCGCCCCTTGTCTGACGAGCGCTTGACACCCCCTCAAACCTCTGAATGGGAAAAGGTTCGCCCGGCGATTTCTTTCCCCCACTCCCCAGTGGACGATGCTGTAACCCCAAAGATAGATACAGAAACAGACGATCCCTCCGGTGAGGGGTTGAGCCACAGCGCCTCACCGTCCAGTCTGGTTGTCGATGAGGCAGCAACGGAGGAAGCACAAGGGTTTTTGCCGGTTTTAAAAAACCGTAACTTCCTGGCGCTGTGGGGTGGTCAAGTTTTCTCGCAGATAGCGGATAAGGTGTATCTGGTGCTAGTGATTGCATTGATTGCGACTCACTTTCAAGCACCCGATCAGACGATCAGCGTGTGGGTATCGGCGATCATGATGGCATTTACGATTCCCGCCGTGCTGTTTGGTTCAGTTGCGGGTGTGTTTGTAGATCGGTGGCCTAAGAAGGCAGTGCTAGTGGCAACGAACCTGCTGCGGGGGGCACTGGTTTTGGCGGTGCCGCCGCTGCTGTGGATCTCGCATGGCTGGTCAACTCTGGGAGGGTTGCCGGTGGGATTCTGCATTCTGCTGGGATTAACGTTTCTGATTTCTACGCTGACGCAGTTTTTTGCCCCCGCCGAGCAGTCAGTGATTCCGCTGGTCGTGGGACGCCATCATCTGCTTTCGGCGAACTCGCTGTACACGATGACAATGATGGCTTCGGTGATCGTGGGATTTGCCGTAGGAGAGCCGTTACTGGGAATTGCCGACACCCTGGTGGGACGCTTGGGTGTGGGGGCGGACATTGGCAAAGAATTGGTGGTGGGTAGCAGTTATGCGATCGCGGGATTGCTGTTGCTCTTCCTCCGCACTGGGGAAAAAACTAACGACCCCGAACAAGATTCACCCCACGTTTGGGAAGACCTGCGCGACGGACTGCGTTACCTAAAAGAACAACGCCGCGTCCGCAATGCTCTGATCCAACTGGTAATTTTATTTTCAGTCTTTGCGGCGCTGTCGGTTCTGGCCGTGCGGATGGCAGAAGTAATCCCTGGCTTGAAATCCTCTCAGTTCGGCTTTTTACTAGCGGCTGGCGGGGTTGGTATGGCTGGGGGGGCGACGGTTCTGGGGCACTTTGGGCAGCGGTTCTCCCATAATCGGCTCAGCCTCTATGGTTCTATGGGAACGGCGGCATCTCTGGTTGGTCTGGGATTGTTTACGAAACATCTATTGCTGGCGTTCCTGTTGACAACGCTTTTGGGCTTTTTCGGGTCGATGGTGGCTATCCCGATGCAGACGACCATCCAAGCAGAAACCCCCGACCAAATGCGAGGGAAAGTCTTTGGGTTACAAAACAACGTCATTAATATTGCTCTAAGCCTGCCTTTAGCCTTAGCAGGCGTTGCAGAGACGATTTTGGGGTTACAGGCAGTATTTCTGGGTTTAGCAGCGATCGCGATCGCAGGAGGACTCCTAACCTGGTATATTTCCGGTACAGGAAAAGAAAAGTGATGAGTTTTGAATCACGAGTTTTGAATGATTAACTCATAACTCAAAACTCAAAACTAAAAACTCAAAACTCTTAGAAAATGCACATAGCCTGGCTCGGAAAAAAATCACCCTTTTGCGGCAATGTCACCTACAGTCGAGAAGTTACCAATGCGTTGTTAGATCAGGGCCATCGAGTTAGCTTCCTCCACTTTGCCCTAGACGAAGAATCTGACCTCCAGACTTGGCCTGGATGCGAGGAAGTCTCTCTGCCTTTCCTGTACAAGTCCCAGGTTTACACGATCCCGACGCTGAGATCGAGCAAAGTCTTGATGCGATCGCTCGAAGAGCTAAAGCCAGACGTGGTACACGCCTCGCTCACCCTATCACCTCTGGACTTCCTGCTGCCGGAAATCTGCGAAGAACTGAATTTACCTCTGGTTGCCACCTTCCATACCCCCTTTGATGGAAAGCGACGCAATCTCAAATCAGGGACTCAACTCCTGACTTATCAGCTGTATGCGCCTTTCCTGGCATATTACGACCGAACAATTATCTTTTCTCAAGTTCAGCGGGATTTACTAGCACGACTGGGAGTCGCGGCGTCAAAGGTAGCCGTGATTCCCAATGGCGTTGATGTCCAGAAGTATTGTCCAGGACCTTCTAACATCAAATCTGAATTAAACGCTAAGCGTCTATTTGTCTACCAGGGTCGAATTGCCACAGAAAAAAATGTGGAAGCAATGCTCCGAGGCTGGAAAGAGTCAGAAATGGGGCCGGAGTGCAAGTTATTAATTGTCGGCGATGGGCCTTTGAAACCGTCTTTAGAGCCTTTTTATGACTCAGAATACGGCATCATCTGGTGGGGAACCGAACCGGATGAGCAACGGCGAATCGAAATTTTGCGGGGAGCCGATGTGTTTATTCTGCCTTCTCTGGTGGAAGGGCTTTCACTCTCCTTACTAGAAGCAATGGCTTGTGGCGTCGCCTGTGTAGCCACCGATGCCGGTGCTGATGGCGAAGTTTTGGAGGGGAAGCCGTTGGAGGGAGACGCTGGGATAATTCTCAGAACTCAAGGGGTAGCTGGGCAGTTGCGAACCCTACTGCCTGTGTTAAGAGGCAACCCGGAGTTTACAAAGCGACTGGGACAAAAAGCGATCGCTAGGGTTGTAGAGCGATACACCCTCAGCCGCAACATCGAGCAATTAGTAAAACTTTATACTAAGTTGCTAGAGGAGCGGCGAGTCCAGTTGAGTGATTGGCGTTATCAAGGTAGAACAAAAATCAGCTAATCGTAATTCTGAAGGGGTAATCGCGGATTGTTTTCTGATTCCCGATTTCCGTTCTTAATGAGAGAAACGGCATAACTTCCAGTCGAACACAAAGGCAACAAATACGCCGTGTTCAGTTATACTCCGAACCATCTAGCAAGTGATTGACGGCTTGCAGGTGCCCCCTAGCCCCACCACTGCACGCCTAGATGGCACGATGAGCCTATTAGCCAATACGCTACGCTTGAGGTGGCTTTGGGTGGTATTTGGCAAAGGCCATCCCAGTCGCGTTGGCTGCTCGTAGATCCGCTTGAGGGTGTTGATGTCTCTCGAAGAAATCGGGGGAGGATTACGCACCTGGGAAAAATACAGGGCGTCTGTTTCTAAAGGACTGTGCCCCCAGATCCCCAATGCGTGCCCCAGTTCGTGACGGGCAGCTGATTGAATATAGTCGCCGGTTTGAGTAGGACTAAGTTGGATCGTAAATCGATGGGAAAGCACAGATGGGGTGCCTATCACTTGGTTCAGGTAGAATTCATAGCGGGTTTCAGCAGAACGAGCGCGAGGCAGATGAAATTCCCCGGTGCGGCGGTTGAAGGATGGCTTGAGGGGAGGAAGCGATCGCCCGATCTTGATATCAGCCATCTCTGCCTGCTCGACCACCTGGAGGGGCAAATAAACGCCCCATTCCTGCACGGCTTTTAACACAGCAATTGCCCACTGTTGGCTGACGGTGGAAGTTTCTGGTCTCTCTACGTACACCTTAACCGGAAACTGCGACCAAACCAGATAGCCAACGGGGGTAGGCTTCACCTGAGAGAAGTAATCACCACTGTTGCTGGTATCTTGCCATTGCAATAGTGTCGGCGGTAGGACGTGCGCTTGGGGTGGCGGGAGGGAGGTTGCAGATAACTGGCGTGACATTTCAGATGCCCAAACATCGCCAGCGTCCACCATCTGAAAATGGACTAAAACCGCCAACAAGCAAGTAGCGATCGCGATTCCCACCCTGATGAATCGTTTTGAGTTTTGAAAAGAGTTTGGATGTCGCAGGCGGTTCTGTAGGCTTTGTTTAAGAGTTTGAAAGTTTGATGGTTTCGCCTTTTCAACTTTCCCACTTTTTAACTCAAAACTCATCATTTATAATGCATCACGATTTGATGCTATCGCCATAACCGATCCATGCTCAAAATCACCGTCAAGCCCAGAAAAATGACAGTGAATATCCAGGTTACTCGGTTCAGCGCTGTTTCTGCACTCCTGGTGCTGGTAAACAGCTGAGCCTGTCCGCCAATCCCCCCAATGCCATCTCCCTTAGGACTATGTAGCAGCACTAAAACAATCAGAATGATGGAAGACAGTGCCCATATAATTTGGAGGATGCTATATAGATTCATAGTTTGTTGTTAGGTGTCAGTTTTCAAAAATCGTTAATTGCTAATCCTTAATAGCTAATTGTCAGCAAAATGCAATTAGCTATTAAGGATTAGCAACTTACAGAGAAACTCGCACGGGTGTGCGATTGGCGCGGACATCAAATTCCAGAGGAACCAGCATCGAACGACCCGTCATCTCTAGTGGCTGTGGCAGCTTTAAGATTTCCAGAATCGTCGGTGCCATGTCCGACAAACGTCCATCACTTCGCAAAGTCACTTCAGTACCATAGCCGGGAATTTTTAACCCTTCCCCTTCCACCAGGATAAAGGGCACGGGGTTGGTTGTGTGAGCCGTCCAAGGGTTGCCTTCTTTATCCTGCATATATTCAGCGTTCCCGTGGTCGGCAATGATTATCGCCGTGCCACCCGCCTTATTGATGCTTTCCAGAAGGCGTCCCAAACATCGGTCTACCGTTTCCAGTGCTTGAATCGTGGGTTCCATCTGACCCGTATGCCCTACCATGTCTGGGTTGGCGTAGTTGATGACCATGAAGGAGTAAATGCGTTTTTCAACGGCAGCGATCGCTACATCCGTCGCCGCTGCTGCTGACATCTCCGGTGCTTGGTCATAGGTTGCAACCATTGGACTCGGTACCAGTTCCCGGTCTTCCCCTTCAAAAGGTTGTTCCCGACCGCCGTTGAAGAAATAAGTAACGTGGGCGTATTTCTCTGTTTCAGCAGTCCGAAACTGGCGCAGTCCGCGATTGGCAATGACTTCTCCCAGGATGTTACTCAGGTTCTGGGGTTCAAAAGCCACCAAAACTGGCAAATTCGGTTCGTACTGAGTAAAAGTGACGAAGCTCAGCGGCTGGATGTGCTGTCGTTCAAAGCTCTTAAAGCCGGGAGACACTAAGGCTTGAGTAAGTTGTCTGGATCTGTCGGGTCGGAAGTTAAAGAAAATGACACCATCCCCCGCTTCCACAGCTCCAGGAGCAATCCGGGTTGGGTTGATAAATTCATCTGTGACATTTTCAGCATAGGAAGCCTGCAAAACTTCCCGCGCCGAGCGACCATCTCCCAAGCCATCCTGGGTCATCACATCGTAGGCGCGTTTAACCCGATCCCACCGATGGTCTCGATCCATTGCGTAGTAGCGACCGCTGAGGGTGACAATGCGTCCGACCCCAATCTGGTCAATGTGGTCTTGAATCTTCTGAATTGCCTCCACACCCTCATGGGGATAGGTATCGCGCCCATCGGCGATCGCGTGGATACAAACCGAGGAAATCTCTTGTGCTTTCGCTAAATCCAGTAATCCTAGAAGATGCGCCAGATGAGAATGCACCCCACCTTCGGAACAAAGCCCAACTAGGTGAAGCTTACTACCCCGACTCTTGACTTCCTGACAGACTTGCACCAATGCGGGATTGCTCAGTAAACTACCGTCTTCCACGGCGTCTGAGATGCGAACTAATTCTTGCGGTACAACCCGACCAGCACCAATGTTGAGATGACCCACTTCTGAGTTACCCATCTGACCTTCTGGCAACCCTACAGCCTTGCCGGAGGTATAGATGAGTGTGTGGGGATAGACTGCCCAGAGGCTATCCATTACAGGTGTGTTAGCGGCGGCTATGGCGTTTCCATCGGTTTCTTCGCGGTACCCCCAGCCGTCTAGAATGACTAGCACCACGGGAGAGACAGGTGCTTGCGCCATACTCAATTGCCCTTTGTTTTCAGTAATTTCTCCGTCATGATATCATCGCCCTTTGTACTCGCAGTGTTATTTTTAGCAGCTCCTGTCAGCTTTTTTGGTTTTTTTCCCTGGGACAGCACAGCAATTCTCTTTAGATGAGATGACTGTTTTTTTACAGGGTCCGGGGAGGAAGCGATCGCACGCTGAGAATTGCTTAATGCAGGATGCGATCGCCAGTGGTTTTACAAGTCACGTATCCTATACTGTGCATAACTTATCGCGTTTACGAGGTTTGGTCTGTTAACCCACCTGAACGCAACTGGGACCCAAGTCTGTCACTACACAAGCGTTACACGCTGGTTTCTTGGCTTTGCAAATAGTTCGACTGTGGTATGTCATAAAAACAAAACAATTTCCCCACCCTGACTTAGGCAACTGTTCCACTATTTTAGCTTGCATCCCTCTAGGGGAGGAGTTTATCTATTTTTTAACGCAAAGGATGCAAAGGTTTACGCAGAGTAACGCAAAGGAGGTAATTGGGAAAATCCTGATTTTATGCGGTAGTCATAAAATATATACGGTGTGTTAGCGATCGCTTAACGTACCCACCCATCAAGCGCACTGAACAATAATTGTGGGAGGAATCTTATAAATGAATAACAAAACCTACCAAGATATAGCTAAAGGATTTGTTTGTAAGCTTACTTTCTCTGTTTCAATTACGATGTTTCTTTATTGCCAACCTTATTTAATGTACAGTGTTGTTACCCATGATCTTAAATATACATTTATATTTGGAATTTTAGCGTTGTTTTGCTTTGGTTCGATAATATCTGAATCCGCTAATATTTGGTATAAAGAGAATGCTATAGCCCATATTAAGCAAGCAATATCTATCTGTTCTCCTCATCTAAGCAATTTAGAAATCAAGGAGTTGAATAGTCAATTTGCTAGAGTTAAGACCCGAAATGACTATATTCTTTTGGATAAAAAGTTGAGAGAATTAGCTGCGAATAATCAGCTTGATTTACCTAAGTTTGATATTCTCTAAACAAACTGTAGGGTGGGCATTACCCACCCCACTAATTTATTTGTGTTATTTGCGTTTGCTTGATTCCTTAGCAGCTTTAGCAGCTTTCTTGGCAGCTTTATCAGCAGCGATCGCATCTAATCTTGCCTGTTCTTTTTCCTCAGCAATTTTGTCTAGATAGTAATGGTAATCTCCTCGATACAGGCGGAATTCTCCATCGCGGATCTCGACAATTTTATTGGCAACTTTGGAAATAAAATAACGGTCGTGGGAGACTAAAATCACTGTACCCTCATAGTTTTGGATTGCCTCTTCCAACATTTCTTTAGCTGGAATATCCAGGTGGTTAGTAGGCTCGTCCAAAATCATTAAATTAACTGGACGCAAGAGCATTTTTGCTAACGCCAGACGAGCTTTTTCACCTCCGCTAAGAGCCTCAACCTTTTTAAATACGGTGTCACCGCTGAACAAGAAACGTCCTAGAAGCGTGCGAACTTCCTCATTTTTCCATTCAGGTACTTCATCATGGATAGTTTCCATGACAGTTCTAGAAAGATCCAACGCTTCCGCCTGATTTTGCTCGAAATACCCAGGAATAACGTTGTGAGCGCCTAATTGAACTGAGCCTTCGGTAGGTTTTTCCATGCCCATAATTAGACGCAATAGAGTAGATTTGCCAGCACCGTTCGGGCCGAGGAAGGCAATGCGATCGCCTCGTTCCATTAACAGATTCGCATCCAAAAATAGAATTTTATCGTCGTAAGTATGCACCAAATTATTGATTTCCACTACCTCACGACCACTGCGGGGAGCGTCGGGAAAACGGAAGCGCAGAGTCCTTAATCCCCCAGCCGGTGCTTCAATCCGCTCAATTTTTTCTAGTTGTTTCTCGCGGCTTTTTGCTTGGGTGCTGCGGGTAGCACTGGCACGGAAACGGTCAACAAAGACTTGCTGTTTTTCTAGTTCTTTTTGCTGACGTTCGTAGGCGCTGAGTTGGGCTTCTTGGTTTTCCGCTTTTTGTTGTAAATAAGCCGAATAGTTGCCTAAGTAGGTGGTAGAAATGCCGCGTTCTGTTTCTACAATTTGGGTGCAAAGGCGGTCGAGAAATTCCCGGTCGTGGGATACTATCACAATCGGGGTTTTCAGCCCTTTGAGATAGGTTTCCAGCCACTCAATGGTTTCTAGATCCAGGTGGTTAGTTGGTTCATCCAGCAGTAATAAATCGGGTTTTTGGAGTAAGATTTTGCCCAAACTCATCCGCATCTGCCAACCGCCGCTGAAAGCACTAACGAGGCGATCGCCATCTTCTGGCACAAACCCCATCTCTGGCAACATCTTCTCAATCCGTGCGTCTAACCCATAGCCATCCAACGCTTCAAACTGCCGCTGTAGCCGATCCAATTTGTGGATCAGTCGATCTAGTTCCTCTGGATTGGCAGTTTCCATGTCTCGCTGCACCTGCGCCAGAGAGTGCTGCACTTGGTTGGCTTCTTTGAAGACCGTCCAAAGTTCTTCTCGCACAGTGCGCGTAGGATCTACCTCAAATTCTTGAGTCAGGTAGGCAATGTGCAAATTGGCAGGACGAATCACTTCCCCAGCAGTGGGTTCAATCTCCCCGGCAATAATTTTGAGCTGAGTCGATTTTCCGGCACCGTTAACGCCGACTAAGCCAATGCGATCGCCCGGTTTGACTTCCCAGCTGACATCCTTGAGAACTTCGCCGGTCGCGTAAATTTTGCTGATATGTTCAAGTCGTAACATCAAGAGTCTCCAAGGATGCTGAGGGGATGAGCGAATTATTTGACGGATGTCAGTTGGTATTGCCAGTAAGTCCGTCAGGCGATCGCTAGAGTCCAGTTTATCTTAACAAAATTTAATTCTAAATTAGAAACTGGCAACTGTTGGGAGGCAGGTTGAAGATCCCAGATCGCGATCGTCTTTCTCTAGGTGTACCGATGGGAAGGCTGATTTTGGATTACCTGAGTCCTTCTTCTCGCCTATCACTTCAGGCGCTTTTGTTATAAGTCGGTAAGCGCAAACAACAACTACTGGTATTCTTTGATTCAGGATAGTGATTAAAGATTGGGAAATTTTATCTAGTCCCAAATTTCCCAAATAACAAGTTGTATTTAATTCCGCCCGCTTACTCGCATTAGCGATCGCCTCTGGGAATTGGCCCATCCCTCACTTCAATCAACTCTTCAATGGATTTTCCTACGATTCGTGCAATTGGTCCTAGCTGATTATCGTTAATTTCTTTTCCTAGAAAAATTTCTTTCAGCTCTTTCCAAGACAATCGATAAGAATCGCAGAACCGGGCAAATTCTTTATCACTAATATCAAGTTCATCTTGTCTATCCCTTAATAGCAAGGCGATCGCCGCCGATCCATATCTAGGACGTTCGGTGCTTGCAATATATTTTTTCATTAGAATATCAACTCTATTCGTATCGCCCCCCGCCTCAGTTATCAAGTCAAAACAAGCCATTTTGAGAGCTTTGCGTAGCCTTTCATCTTCATCGAGAAAATCAACGATTCGGAGGGCATATTCTGGTTTTATAAATCCAACGACGGCTCCCTTATAGTAAATTGGAGAATAGGGATCGTTTGGATCGTAATTCCAATCCGAAGCTTGATTATTATTGTTTGACATCTCGGCACCTCTGGTCAACGCTATTTATACAAGCCTTTAAAGCAGTTTTTTCAATTAATTTAGACGAGTCTATTTTTACATCCGTTTTACTTGAGCCTAAAGTTAGAGAAACTTGACTTAATAGTGTTATTAATAATATATGAGTAATTATTCATATCTCTCTAATAAGAATAAAATACAAGAAAATAAGGCTTTTGAACAGTTGGATTCATCCTGCTCTCACTTCCAACCCAGATAGATAGGGGGGAAAGTCAGCTTTTTGTTAGGTAAGGGCGATTGCCATCCCGATTTTCGAGCAAAACAGCAGGGTACAACCGTTCCTTAGCTAATTTTGCCAGAATTTCATCTTGCGGATAGTGATATAGAACGCAAAAGTCCTGCTGTTGAAGCGATCGCGTCTGAGAGCAAGTTTGTTAATTCTCTGGCAAGGTGGGTTTCTCTAATGATGGGCAATTTACCGGAGATGATATTATGAAAAGACATAAAAAATCCAGCCGCTTACACGTCGGCTGGGTGCGGGATGGCAAAAACGCGATTAATCGCGTCTTTCGATACCTTTAGCTCTGATCTTAATGAAGCGACTCAGCGTTAGTAGTGGAAGCGGCTAATTCTGCCAAGCGTTCCTGCTGGTCTTGAGAGATACAAGCCTGAATAATATGTTCCAGGTCGCCTTGCAGAACAGGGTTAAGGCTGTAGTTCTGATTCAGGCGGTGGTCGGTGACACGGTTATCTTTGTAATTGTAAGTGCGAATTTTTTCCGAACGGGAGCCGGTACCTACCTGAGAACGCCGCATGGAGGTAACAGCTTCCTGTTGTTCGCGCAGCTTCATTTCGTAAAGCTTGGCACGGAGGATTTGCATAGCGCGTTCTTTGTTTTGCAACTGACTTCGCTCTTCGGTACAGAAAATCCGAATCCCCGTCGGCTTGTGGAACAAGTCGGCAGCAGTTTCTACCTTGTTCACATTTTGACCGCCAGCACCGCCAGACCGAGCTGTACTCATTTCAATATCCTTCGGGTCAATGTGTATCTCTACATCATCCACCTCTGGCATCACCGCCACTGTTGCCGTTGAGGTGTGAACCCGTCCTCCAGCTTCCGTCACTGGCACCCGTTGTACCCGATGGACGCCAGCTTCAAACTTTAGCTGGCTGTAAACGTTGTCGCCCTGGATTTCCAAGATGGCTTCTTTAAAACCACCCGACTCTGCCCGCGACTCGCCCAGTAACTTAATCTTCCAGTTTTGAGTTTGGGCGTAGTACGAGTACATCCGCACCAAATCGCCCGCCCAGATACTCGCCTCATCTCCACCTGTGCCAGCACGAATTTCCAGCATGATGTTTTTGTCATCATTGGGATCGCGGGGCAAAAGTAAAATCTTGAGGCGTATTTCCAAATGCTCTAGCTTGCTTTCCAGTTCTTCCACTTCCAAGGCTGCCATTTCCTGCAACTCAGGATCGCTAGCAGATTCCTTATGTACGAGTTTTGCGCCCACCAAGTTTTGCTGAGTTGTTTTCCAACTTTCGTAGGTGTTGACAACTTCCTCCAATGAGGAACGAACCTTTGCCACCCGTTGATACTCATCTGGATTGGAGGCGGTATCTGGATCTGCCAGTCGGCGGGTTAACTCATTAAAGGTTTGCTCAACGGAATTTAATTTCTCCAGCAGGTATGTTTCAGCCATAGGAAATGCGATCGCTCCACAAAAACAGCAGGAAAGCTTATCATCAATAACTTCGACCCAACAGGTGGGTCGCGCTACGAGCAAGCCGACCCGCTACTTTTTGCCTTGGGAACCCGAATCATCACCTTGGGCTTGGTTGGTTTCCAACATTCCGTATTTCCGCAGGAAGCGCTCTACCCGACCTTCGGTGTCAATAATTTTCTGGGTTCCGGTGTAAAAGGGGTGGTTGCCCGACCAAACATCAACGTGAAGTTCTGGTTGTGTTGAGCCGACAGTCATTACCACTTCTCCGTTGCAGTAAACTTTTGCTTCTGGATACCACTGCGGATGAATTCCTTGTTTTGCCATGATTGCTCCTCGACTGGGTAATGTCCCTATACAAATTCTAGCTTTCCAGCATTAGCGAGTGCGAGGTCTGCCTCGCACCTACCATCGATAACCAACTCAAAAGCGATCGCTTCTTTATCGCTTCGAGTACTGCGGAGCCTTCCGGGCTTTGTGCAAGCCGTATTTCTTCCGCTCTTTAGCTCTGGGATCGCGGGTCAAATAACCTTCGCTTTTCAGCGGCTGGCGATTGTCCGGGTCGAGTTGGCACAAGGCTCTCGCCACTCCCAACCGAATCGAATCAGACTGTCCGGTTAATCCACCGCCGTGGGCTTTCACCAGAATGTCATACTCATTTTCCAGACCCAGGGTTTCCAGGGGGGCTTTTGCTGCTGACAGATAAGCCGCTTGGTAATTGAAGTAATTGTCTCCCGGTCGGTCATTAACAATCATCTGACCGCTTCCGGGAACCAAGCGAACCCTTGCTACGGAAGACTTGCGGCGACCTGTTCCCCAGTACACGACTCGACCACTTTGTTCTACTGCTTGCATTAACTTTCTCCTCCTGGAATTGTTTGAATTTTGATTTCCTGGGGTTTTTGAGATTCATGGGGATGGGATGGTCCCGGATAAACTTTCAGCTTGGTGAACAGTTGTTTCCCCAGAGAACTCTTGGGCAGCATCCCGCGCACGGCCTGTTCGATAATCCGCTCTGGGATACGGCCCTGTAGCTTGGCAAAGGTTTCAGTCTTCATTCCGCCCGGACGCCCCGAATGTCTCCGATAGAGCTTTTGAGTGCGTTTTTTGCCCGTGACTACTACTTTTTCGGCATTGACGACGATCACGAAATCGCCGGTATCCAGATGGGGCGTAAAGATGGGCTTGTTTTTGCCTCTTAGAATCATGGCAATTTCACTCGCCAGACGGCCCAGACGCTGCTCTGCGGCATCGACGACGTACCAATTGCGTTCTATGGAGTCTTGAGATGGGATGGGGGTTTTGTTCATGGTTCTTTTTATACGCTTCAAGGGGTGAGTCAAAAGTTGGTAAGTTGGAGCTTTGAATGTTGAAGAACCTTTTAACCTTCAACCTTCTCACCTTCAACCTTTCAACTTAGGCAATATTCGGCAGTGGTGACAGTCGGCAAGACCAACTTAGGCTGGGTGTCAAACCAGACTTCCGGGGGAAAGGGAAACTCCGGGTAGCCAACTCGCAACAGGCACAGACCTTGAGCGGGTGCAGAGTACTTCACTTCGTGACGGCGCTGGTTTACCCACAACTCGGTAAAGCTTTCTGGCGATCGCTCTTTCCTTCCCACCTGTACCAGTAATCCCACCAGCAGCCGCACCATGCCATACAAAAATCCGTTGGCTTGAATCTCAATATGAATAAATGAGCCGTCTCGGTAGCACTCTGCCGCCTGCACATCCACCCAGGAATGCGATCGCGCCGAATTCGCCCTGTGAAAAGCAGCTAGATGGTGGCTGCCTATCAAAGGGGTTAAAGCTGCCTGGATGCAAGATTCATCTAGCGGTGCATAATAATAATGCCAACTGAAGGGCTGCACAAACAAGTTTGGCTTGAGATCTGTATAGATCGTGTATCGATACCGACGCCAGTTCGCAGAAAACCGAGCGTGCCAGTTTGAACCCACAGCAGCTGAGGCTCGAATCAGAATATCATCGGGCAGATGAGAATTAAGAATCGCCGCCCACTTATCAGCCGGAATGGGACCCGTAGCCTCAAAATGTGCCACTTGTGCTGCTGCATGGACACCGCTATCGGTGCGCCCCGCACCGTGTAGAGTAACAGGTCGCTCCTGCACCTTGGACAGAACTGTTTCAATCTCTTCCTGCACGGTGCGCCCATTGGGTTGCCGCTGCCAGCCATGAAAATGAGTGCCCAGGTATTGGATTACCAGGGCAACTCGCTGGGTCGATAATGGCATGGCTTCTAACATGATGAGCTTTGAGTTGTGAGTTTTGAGTTCTAAATTCTCTCAGTCCTCACTTCAAACCAGCTCGATAATTGCCATTTCGGCATTATCACCCCGACGTGGCACGGTTCGCAGGATACGGGTGTATCCTCCGTTGCGTTCGCCATAACGGCTAGCGGCTTGCTCAAACAGGGCATGAACCAACTGTTTGTCATAAATGTAGCCCAAGGCTTGTCTGCGGGCTGACAGAGAGCCGTCCTTTGCCAGAGTAATCATTTTTTCCACTTCCGGGCGCAGCGCCTTGGCTCGCGTCTTGGTGGTAGTGATTCGACCCTGACGGATTAGTTCGGTTGCCAGCGACCTCAAAAGCGCTCGACGCTGGTCGGAGGGCTTACCCAGTTTTGGAATACGACGACAGTGACGCATAACGATTTTGAATTGCTAATTGGTAATTGGTAACTGCTAATTGGTACTCGGTGAAAAAGTAATTGGTAACAGGTAAATGATTCTACCTATTACCCATTACTCCTTACTTCAAGTTGTTTTCGCCGCCTTTTCGTGGGGCAGGGTAATTCCCAGTCGCCGCTGCAAGGCTTCGATGACTTCTTCTGCCGACTTTTGACCAAAGTTTTTAATCTCTAGCAGATCCTCTTGGCTGTAATCCAGCAAGTCGGCTACGGAGTTAATTTGCGCTCGCTTGAGACAGTTGTATGCCCTCACCGAAAGCTGCAATTCTTCGATTGGGATCTGGCTGGTAGGATCTTCATCATCGGTATAGTCTACCGTCATCGGATCGAGAGTGATATCTTTCAGAGGATTGAACAAATCCACCAAAATACTCGCCGCTTGAGAAAGTGCCTCTTGGGGACTGAGGCTGCCATTCGTCCAGATTTCCAGGATTAGTCGGTCTCTTTCCAAAGAACCGTCAATCCGGGCATCTTCAATGCTGTAGTTAACTTTATGCACCGGCATAAACACAGCGTCGATCTGGAGGAAGTCCAAAGCAGCAGTTTCGTCTCGTCCCCGGTCTACTGCGCGATATCCCTTGCCTCGTTCGATGCGAAATTCCATTTCCAGCCTAGCGTCGTCTGCTAGGGTGGCAACGTATTGATTAGGATCGACCACCTCAACTTCGGAGGGTAAATCAAATCGTCCGGCTGTCACTGTTGCTGGGCCTGTGACAGTTAATCGAGCAATTTGGGGATGGGAGGAATGACTTTTGAGTACAATGTCCTTCATGTTCAGTAGAATTTCTAGGACATCCTCCCGCACTCCCTCAACTGTGGCAAACTCATGATTAACCCCCGCAATCCGAACAGCTGTGACTGCTGTCCCTTCTAAGTTAGACAGTAGAACCCGCCTCAGCGCATTGCCAACGGTGGTGCCTTGACCGCGTTCTAGAGGTTCCAGGACAAATTTGCTATATTGGCTCCGATTATTCTCAGTTTTGGACTCTACACACTCAATTTGAAACTGCGCCACGGAGTGACCTCCCTTCTTCATAAAACCCCTGGAAAGAACGCTGAAAGCGCTTTCCTAGCATTGCCACTGCTGTCCCAATGCCAATTCAGCAGTTAGCTGTTTGCCACTTGCTGCTAATTACTAATTGCTTTGAGTGCGATCGCACTCAAAGCAATCCTAGACTCGACGTCGCTTGGGCGGACGACAGCCATTGTGGGGGATTGGCGTCACATCTCGAATTAAGGTAATTTCTAGCCCCGCCCCTTGCAGCGCTCGAATCGCGGTTTCTCGACCAGCTCCTGGACCGCTAACCATCACTTCAATCTGACGCATCCCCTGATCGGTCGCTCGGCGAGCCGCACTTTCAGCTGCGGTTTGCGCTGCAAAAGGAGTTCCTTTTTTCGCTCCTTTAAAGCCACTTGAGCCAGCTGAAGCCCAGGAAAGTACGTCCCCGTTCGTGTCGGAAATCGTGACAATCGTGTTGTTAAAAGTGGACTGGATGAAGGCTACGCCATTGGGTACGTTGCGTTTTTGTTTTTTTGGACCCGTTTTTTTTGTTGGTTGTCGCGCCATGTGGATCTAGTTGACAGTAGTTATAATGGGTTGGCTGAATTGCTTGGTCAAGTTTGCCTTTAGCAAACGAAATTCGAGCCTCTGCTTTTAGCTTTTCAGCTAACAGAAGAAGGTTATTTCGGTCCTGGTGCCTTTCTCTTACCTGCGACTGTGAGACGCCTGCCGCGACGGGTTCGGGCATTTGTACGGGTTCGTTGACCCCGAACTGGCAAGCCCATCCGATGACGCCGACCCCGGTAGGTGCCAATGTCAATCAGGCGCTTGATGTTCATTGCCTCCCAGCGTCTGAGATCCCCTTCAATTTGATAGTTGCTTTCCACTGCTTCGCGCAGGGCAGCTACGTCCGAATCACTTAAGTCTTTTACTCTTGTGTCTGGATTAACTTTGGATGCTGCCAAAATTTCTTTGGAGCGCGAGAGTCCAATTCCATAGATGTAAGTCAGACCAATTTCTACGCGCTTATCGCGAGGAAGGTCTACCCCAGCAATCCGTGCCACGCTTGTTGTCTCCCTAGTCTTGCTTTTAGTGCTATAAACTTGTCCTGAGGATCGGGCCTTCGTTAACCTTGGCGTTGCTTGTGTTTTGGGTTAGAACAAATCACCATGACTCGACCGCGCCGCCGAATGACGCGGCATTTTTCACAAATTTTTCGGACTGATGCTCGAACTTTCATGCCTATTTTGGCTACATTGCAAGCTCTACATTATATCACTTTTTAAGTGGATTTTAAAGTTCATCTGCTTGACGAATTTTTTAATAAGACAAGCTTTTTAAGAGGAGCGAATCGCTTTTTTTCGCCACTACTTTTTGTTACGCAGCCGATAAGTAATTCTGCCTTTGGTTAGGTCGTATGGGGTGAGTTCCACTTTGACGCGATCGCCCGGTAGAATCTTGATGTAATTCCGGCGGATTTTCCCGGAAATATGGGCTAATACATTAAACCCATTGTCTAAATCGACCCGAAACATTGCATTAGGCAGGGATTCTGTTACCGTGCCTTCCATTTCAATTAAATCTTGTTTAGCCAAGTTATCCTTTTCCTCAATTCTTCAGCTTGCCTATTGTCATTCACGGATCATGCCCCTGACTGACAGTCAAGGTCTTATTAACATATTTTATCAAAAATTCACTTCATCCGGTTTGGGGTCAGTCCCAGCCGCCAGCCTGGGAAGTGGATTGGCAACGAACTGACCCCAAACATCTGGGCGATCGCACCCGCTCCTGTCAAGAATGAACAACTTGTTTGAGTGCGGAAGTAACTTCTTCTAGGGAGCGATCGCCATCAACTGAAACCAACTGTTGGCGTTGCTCGTAGAAATCAATTAACGGAGCCGTTTGGTTGCGATAAACTTCCAAACGACGACGAATGACTTCTTCCGTATCATCCGTTCGTCCGTCCTTGCGCCCTCGTTCCAGCATCCGCTCCACCAACACTTCGTCCGGAACTTCCAGGTTGAGAACGCTATCGGAGACTTGGTCTAATTCCTGCAACAATTCATCCAGGAACGTCGCCTGAGAGACGGTACGCGGGAAACCATCTAGAATCCAACCGGGTTGGGCATCCGTTTGGCTAAGGCGATCGCGCACCAGATCCAATATCAAAGCATCGGGAACCAACTCACCCCGATCCATATAAGACTTAGCCTTCAAACCAAGTTCGGTTCCGGCAGCCTTGGCATTTCGCAAGATGTCACCCGTGGAAATGTGAGGAATTTCCAGCTCTTGAGCGAGGATATGTGCCTGAGTTCCCTTCCCCGCCCCTGGCGGCCCCAAAAAAATCAATCGCGTCACTACTGCTTCACCATTCCTTCATAGCGCTGGGAAATGACATACGTTTGGATTTGCTTGGCTGTATCAATTGCCACGCCCACCAGAATCAGCAAAGAAGTAGCTCCCAGCCCTTGAAAAGTCGTAATGCCAGTGGCTCTTTCCACAATTGTTGGCACGATTGCCACTAATCCCAAAAAGATAGCGCCTAAGAAAGTTAGCCGATTCAAAACCCCTTCCACATAATCGCTAGTAGCCCGACCCGGACGAATGCCAGGGATGCTGGCTCCCATCTTTTTCAGGTTCTGTGACAAATCCACGGGATTGACAATCAAAGATGCGTAAAAGTAGCTGAAAAACAGAATCAAGATCAGATAAACGACCTCATAAACTCCGGGCGTCTGACTATTGGGATTTAGAGCATTCGCAACTTGATTCAGAACTTGATGGAGTTGCACCAAAAACGGGTTGTTGCCAGGATTTTGAGTAATCTGAGCTAGGAAACCTGGGAAAATCAAGACGGAAGACGCAAAAATGATCGGCATAACGCCACCCTGGTTCAGCCGCAAGGGCAGGTAGCTCGTCCTTTCCCGGTAGAGTCGTTTACCCACCTGTCGGCGTGCCGAAATAATCGGAATCCGCCTGGTTCCCTCCTGCACAAAAACAATTCCCAGGATCATGACTAGGAAAACTAATAGCAGAATGATCACCGGTCCCACATTGCGATTGTCAACCTGGGCGTAATTAATGGTTTGCCCAAGCGACCTGGGTAGAACTGCAACAATATTGATAAAGATCAACAAAGAAGCACCGTTACCAACCCCCCGCTCGGTAATCAGCTCTGACACCCACATCACAAACATCGAACCAGCTGTTAGAGCGAGTGCAGTCTCCGCAATGAACAGAGGTCCTCGAACGTTCGTTGCATAGCGTTCAAGCCATACCGCAATGAAGCTAGTTTGAATCAAAGCCCCCCCCAGCGCTACATAGCGAGTAACCTGAGAGATTTTTCGCCTTCCAGCTTCTCCTTCATCCTTCTGCAATTTCTCCAAAGCAGGGATAGCGGCTGTTAGCAGTTGGATAATGATGGAGGCATTGATATAGGGCAAAATCCCCAAAGCAAAAATCCCTAAGGCGGTAATGCCGCCCCCAGAGAAGATGTCCAGAAATCCAATTAATTGGTTATTTTGAATATCTTGAGCAAACCTAGTCCGATCAATTCCCGGTACTGGCAAAAAGATGCCAATGCGAACTAAAATTAGCAAGCCGATGGTGAGAAGCAGCCGACCTCTAAGACCGGCTGCTTGAGCCATCTGTGCAAAGGTTTCCTGAGCAGTTGGGCTTTTGTCTCGACTAACGACCATGAAGGGGTACCTCAACGATGAGCAAGAGACGCTGGCATACAATGTGCTTAACCCTTACGGGCACGGGCAGCAACGATTTCACAACTGCCACCAGCGGCTTCAATCTTGCTGCGAGCCGAGCCAGTGAAAGCAGCTGCTTTTACGTTCAGAGCCACATTCAGTTCCCCGTCACCGAGTATTTTCAGCGAACCTTGATTGGCGGTGATAATACCAGACTCCATCAATGAGTCCAGAGTCACTTCCGTGTTAGCAGGGAGTGATGCCAGCTTACTTACGTTGATCGTAGTGTACTGTTTACGATTAATGACCGTAAAGTGCTTTAACTTAGGCAGGCGTCGGTACAGTGGCATTTGTCCGCCTTCAAATCCGGGTCGTGTGCCCCGCCCCGATCTCGATTTTTGACCGCGCATACCAAAGCCACCGCTGGCACCTTGACCAGCCGCTATGCCTCGTCCAATGCGTCGGCGGCGCTTCTTTGAGCCTTTTTTAGGGACTGCATCTTCTAATCTCATTCGCTTGACCTAGAGGATTGACGACTTAATTTTTTTGAGAAAGCTTTTAGCTATTAGCTGTTAGTCTTTTGCCTTTTGTCTAAGATATTAAAGTTGCCTTTAAACTGAGAACCACTAATAGCTAATCGCTGATGGCTAAATTTAGGCGTAGAGGTTTTCGATAGGAATCCCGCGTTCTTCAGCCACTTCGGAAAATGTCCGCAAGGTGGAAAGAGCGTTGACGGCGGCTCTAGCATTGTTCAAGGGGTTATTAGAACCCAGTTGCTTTGCTAAGATGTTACGGACACCAGCTAACTCCAGCACAGTGCGTACAGCACCACCGGCAATAACACCAGTTCCTGGGGCGGCGGGTCGCATCATCACTTGGGCACCACCCCCGGCTCCGTTGACCGGATGGGGGATAGAATTTGCCTTGGTCAAGGGGATGTCAATCAAGTGCTTTTTGCCATCGGCAACGCCTTTGCGAACAGCTCCAATTACATCACTTGCTTTGCCAACACCAACGCCAACTTGACCGCGCTCATTGCCAATAACAACGATGGCGCGGAAGCTGAGTTTTTTACCGCCTTTGACGACCTTACTAACACGACGGATCTGGATCACCCGTTCTTGAAAGGTGATTTCTTTTTCCCGACGCGCAGAACTTTTCCGACGCTCTTTTGCCATAGTTTTATCCTGAACCTTGAGAGTGAAAGTAAAAACTAAAAATGTAAAAAGGCAAAAGAAAGAGAAATCAAAGGTAGAAATATATAGATAAAAACTTCTTTCTTTTTACTTTTGCCTTTTGCATACTTGTCTTTAGAAATCCAACCCAGCTTCGCGAGCCGCGTCTGCGAGTGCTTTGATTCGACCGTGGTAAAGGTTGCCGCCTCGGTCAAAGACAACCTTTGAAATGCCTTGAGCGATCGCTCGCTGAGCAATTAGCTTGCCCACCTCAACAGAGGCGGCACAGGTAGCTCCTGTTGTTAACTGTGATTTCAGATCCGCCTCCAAAGTTGAGGCACAGGCAAGAGTGCGTTGTTGAGTGTCGTCAATTACCTGGACATAAATGTGCTGATTAGATCGAAAGACAGCTAACCGAGGACGCTCACCACTGCCATTTACCTTACGACGCACCCGGTAGTGCCGACGTTGGATTAATTCTTTACGAGTTAGCTTCATCTTTACTTCTTACCTGCCTTTCCAGCTTTACGTCTTACCACTTCACCCGCATAGCGGATGCCTTTACCCTTGTAGACTTCCGGTGGACGGACAGCACGGATTCGAGCGGCAATGTTTCCTACGATTTCTTTATCAATGCCGCTTACAACCACATTCGTGTTGTTTTCCACAGCCATTTGAATACCGTCGGGAGGTTCAATCTGAACTGGATGGCTGTAACCCACGTTCAGAATCAGATTGCGACCTTGAACTGCGGCACGATAACCGACTCCCTGGATTTCTAGACGACGCTGAAATCCTTGGGAAACTCCATCGACCATGTTGGCAACCAGGGTACGAGAAAGACCGTGACGCTGACGAGCTGCACGAGATTCATCCCGCCGCTTGACCAGGATCGTTTCTCCCTCCTGCTCTACACTTACCTCAGATGGCAGAACCCTGGAGAGTTCTCCTTTAGGTCCTTTAACTGCAACATATTGCCCTTCGATCGAAATTTGTACCTTAGCGGGAATATTAATAGGGCGTTTGCCAATACGAGACATGACTTAATCCTCCTAATCAATTAGCCGTTAGCCGTTAGCTGTTAGCTTTTGGTCTATCGGTGAGTCCCAAAGTCTGTGCTTTTCTAGGTTTTTGAAACCTACCAGCCAATCGAGCTAATAGCTATTAGCTTATCTACCAGATGTAGCAAAGCACTTCCCCACCTACACCCTGACGCCGCGCTTCTCGGTCAGTCATAATCCCGCTGGAGGTAGAAATGATTGCAATTCCGATACCGCCCAGCACACGGGGTAGTTCTTTGCGGTTAGAGTAGACCCGCAGACCAGGTTTGCTGACCCGCTTCAAGGTATTAATAATCGGTTGACGGTTTTTGCCTTTGTACTTTAGAGAAATTAGCAAGTGTTGCTTGATCCCTTCGCCAACTTCTTCAAATTCAGCAATAAAGCCTTCATCCCTGAGGACTTTGGCAATACTGCGAGTCATCTTTGTTGCTGGTATTTCTGTTGTTTGGTGCCGCGCCAGATTCGCATTCCGAATGCGAGTTAGCATATCTGAAATTGTGTCGTTTGCCGCCATTATTCCCTCCTTATTTTGACTGCCTCATTGATCCCTGAAAGGCATTCCCATTTCTTTTAGCAAGGCGCGGCCTTCTTCGTCGGTATTTGCTGTAGTGATGATGGAAATGTCCATGCCCCGAATTTGGTCGATGCTGTCGTATTCTATTTCGGGAAATATCAGCTGTTCTCTAATGCCTAAGCTGTAATTTCCCCGACCATCAAAGCTTTTGGGACTGATGCCGCGAAAGTCCCGAATCCGTGGCAACGACAGGTTAATTAATCGGTCGAGAAAGGCATACATCCGATCCGCTCGCAGAGTCACCATCACGCCTACTGGCATACCTTGGCGAAGTTTAAATCCAGCGATCGCCTTTTTCGCCCGCGTCACCACTGGTTTTTGACCAGTGATTTTGGCAATTTCAGTCAGGGAAGATTCCAGCGCTTTGGCGTTGGTAGAAGCCTCCCCTAGACCTCGATTAACCGTGACCTTTATGACTTTGGGTACCTGATGGGTATTCGTGTAATTAAACTGAGTCATCAGTTTAGGAACGATCGTCTCTTGGTACAGCGTTTTCAGTTTTTGTGTCATTGTTTTTTCCTTAATACCCCTGGGCTTGGTCAGGGAAAATAGCAGTTAGTAATTAGCAATTTGCTATAACTAACAACTATTTAGTCAATAATTTCACCAGTTTTTTTGAGCATCCGCACCTTGCGTCCTTCTTCATTCAAGGTATAGCAAATGCGGCTGGCAATCTTTTGTTGAGCCGAATAAAGCATCACGTTAGAGCTGTGGATCGGTGCCTCTATCGTGACAATTTGACCGGATTCGCCTTCTTGCTGAGGTTTAACATGCTTGGTTTTGATGTTGATGCCTTTGACAATTACCCGGCTTTCCTGGGGAAGTGTCCGCAAGATTTCCCCAACTTTGCCTTTATCACGACCGGCAATCACTTGTACTGTGTCGCCTTTTTTGACGTGCATTTTATAGCGCTGGGGAAGCTTCATCCCGTTTCTTTTAGACTGTTTTGCGGCCATTAGAGTACCTCCGGAGCTAGGGAAACAATTTTGGTGAAGTTTTTGTCGCGCAGTTCGCGTGCCACTGGCCCAAAAACGCGCGTTCCCCTAGGGTTGCCATCTGCGTTGATGATCACGGCGGCGTTATCATCGAAGCGAATACTCATACCGCTGTCCCGGCGCATATTTTTTCGGGTACGGACAATCACGGCTCGCACAACATCTGACTTTTTAACTGCCATGTTGGGAATGGCGTCTTTGACGACAGCAATGATTACATCGCCAACGCCGCCATAGCGTCGGCTACTAGCACCTAAGACGCGGATGCACATCAATTTGCGAGCGCCGCTGTTGTCTGCGACATTAAGGTAGGATTGGGGCTGAATCATAGTTCTTAGCTTCGGATGCGTGAGTTTTGAATAATAGTTTTGAGTTGTAAGTTTTGAGTTTTGAACAAGAGAAAGAACTTAAGATGTTCGGTTTTATTTCCGGAATTCTTTACTTGGATTTTTCACTCAGAACTTGTTACCGGCGGGTTTACTTGATTAAATATCGGTATAAAATCGAAAATTTCGATTAACCCGCCTTTACAAACTCAAAACTCATAACTTTACTTATTGAGCCTCACGATTGAGAATTTCAGCGACTGTCCATCGTTTGGTGCGACTCAGAGGTCGCGTTTCCAAAATTCGGACGCGATCGCCTACCTTGCACTGATTCTCTTCATCGTGAGCTTTGTAACGCTTTGTACGCACTACAATTTTTCCGTATTTCGGGTGGGGCGAGCGGTTCTCGATGGCGACCACTACGGTCTTTTGCATCTTGTCGCTGACGACCAAGCCAACTCGTTCTTTAACTGCCATTGGGGTCTACTCCTCGGATGTTGCATCTGGTTGTGGCTTTTGAGCCTTTGCAGCCCGTTGCCGCTCCCCTTCTACGGTTAGGAGCTGACCTAAACGATGCTTCGTATGCTTGAACTGGTGTGACTTTTCCAGGCGTCGAGTTGCCTGTTGCAGTCGTAAATCAAATAGCTGACGCTTGAGAGCTAAAATTTCTTCAGCCAGTTCTCGTTCGCCTAAATTTCTGGCTTCTTCTATCTTGGGCAGAGCCATAACTCACACAGTCCCTTCTTCTTCACGAGTGATGAACTTCGTCTTAATTGGCAGCTTGTGGGAAGCTAGACGCATCGCCTCCCTGGCGGTTTCTTCCGGAACCCCGGCAATCTCAAACAAGATCCGTCCGGGCTTCACGACAGCCACCCAAAATTCCGGCGAGCCTTTACCAGAACCCATACGGGTTTCAGCAGGACGCATTGTTACTGGTTTGTCGGGGAAGATCCGAATCCAGATTTTGCCACCCCGACGGATGTAGCGGGTCATGGCTCGGCGGCTGGCTTCAATTTGACGGGAGGTAATCCAAGCCGGTTCTGTGGACTGGAGGCCAAAGTCACCAAAGTTTAGGCTATTGCCCCGAGTCGCCAAGCCGTTCATCCGCCCGCGCTGCTGTTTGCGAAATTTTGTTCTTCTGGGACTTAACATGACTTGGTAATTGGTAATTGATAATTGGTAATTAGTAATTGGTAATTGGTAATTGGGCGTTTTCTTTTTGATTACCCATTACCGATTACCGATTACCTATCAACCTATTCATTAGAGCGGTCTTCAAATTGCTGACGGCGGCGCTGTTGACGACGCTTGGGCTGAGCGTTGTTAGGAGCCGGAATTTCTTCCTGACCTGGAATCACTTCGCCTTTGAAGATCCAAACTTTAACGCCAAGAATGCCGTAAATGGTTTTGGCGGTGCGGTAAGCGTAGTCAATGTTGGCGCGAAGGGTATGCAGAGGCACTCGACCTTCCCGCGTCCACTCGGTTCGGGCAATTTCCGCCCCATTTAACCGTCCGCTGACTTGTACTTTAATTCCCTGGACTTCAGCGCGTTGGGCACGTTGAATCGCCTGACGCACGACCCGCCGGAAGGAAACTCGTCGCTCTAGCTGTTGGGCAATATACTCAGCAATCAGTCCGGCGTCGGCATCTACCCGTGCCACTTCGATCACGTTGATCCGAATTTGACGATTGCCACCGCCTAAAGCTTCTTGAAGATCGCCGCGTAATACTTCAATGCCAGTACCACCGCGACCTACCACAACACCCGGTCGAGCGGTGTGGATTTCTAAGTCAATTTGATCGGCTTTGCGCTCAATCCGCACTTGAGAGATGCCAGCGTTACTGAGTTTTTTCTCCACGACCTGCCGAATGGTGTAGTCTTCTTGCAGGAGTTCTGGGTAGCGCTTAGCATCCGCAAACCAACGGGAGCGATGTTCTTGGGTAATCCCCAGCCGAAAACCAATTGGATGAATTTTCTGTCCCACGAATGCGTCCTCTTAAATCAGCTAATTGCTAATTGCTAATTGTTCAAAAGCTTGTTTGTGACAATTAGCGCTTAGCCAAAGTAGTGTTATTCATCTGCCGCTGCTTGGGCAACGGCTACGGTGATATGACACGTTGGCTTGCGAATTTGATATGCGCGACCTTGAGCGCGGGGTCTAAAGCGCTTTAAGGTTGATCCTTGGTCAGCATAAGCCTGAGAAACTACCAATTTTGTTGGGTCTAAACCGGCGTTATGTTCGGCATTAGCGGCTGCTGAGCGTAATACCTTGCGGACTGGATCGCAAGCCCGATAGGGCATAAATTCCAGAACGATCAGGGCTTCCCGGTAGGATCGTCCCCGAATTTGGTCGAGAACCCGGCGCACCTTGTGGGGAGACATCCGGATGTATCGCGCGATCGCTTTCACTTCTTCTGTAGTATCAACTGCCATAGATTTCTCCCTTTTAATAATTTTGAATTTGGAATTCTGAATAATCTCAAAATCCAAACTTCAAAATTACCTCTTTGCCTTGGAATCTTTCGAGTGTCCCCGGAATGTGCGAGTTGGAGCGAATTCTCCCAACTTATGCCCTACCATTTGCTCGTTGACGTAAACTGGCACGTGAGTCCGCCCGTTATGAACCGCGATGGTGTGACCCACCATTTGCGGCAATACAGTTGAAGCACGAGACCAAGTTTTAATAACCTGCTTATCGCCCCTAGCATTCAAATTTTCAATCTTTTTCAGCAAATGATCCGCAACAAAAGGACCTTTTTTAAGAGAACGACCCATAGTTCAAATAACCCCAATTACTTTTGGATTTTTGGATTTTGGATTTTGGATTTTGGACTTATTGCTAATCTAAAATCCAAAATCTAAATCCTAGGACTCCCGACCGCCCCGACCTCGCTTGGAAGCTTTGCGACGACGCCGGACAATTAATTTATTGCTTGGCTTGTTTGGCTTACGGGTCTTGGCACCTAAAGTGGGCTTGCCCCAAGGTGTTACTGGTCCACTTCTACCAATCGGTGCCCGTCCCTCACCACCACCGTGGGGGTGATCGACTGGGTTCATGACGCTGCCTCTTACTTTCGGACGGCGTCCTTTCCAGCGATTGCGACCAGCTTTACCGGCGCTCAAGTTTCGATGCTCAACATTGCCGACTTGTCCGATGGTAGCGTAGCACTCGCGGCGGATCATGCGGACTTCACCGGAGGGCAGCTTGATGGTGACATAGTCGCCTTCTTTAGCGACCACTTGTGCAGTGGCACCAGCAGCGCGAACAATTTGCCCACCTCGTCCAGCAGTCAGTTCTACGTTGTGAACGGCAGTTCCCAAAGGAATCTTGCTTAAAGGTAACGCATTGCCAATTTCAATTGGGGCGTCTGGTCCAGCGGTGATAACTGTACCCACGGTTAAGCCGACTGGGTGAAGAATATACCGCTTTTCTCCATCCCGGTAATAAACCAGGGCAATCCGGGCATTGCGATTGGGATCGTACTCAATGGTTGCCACTTTGGCCGGGATATTGCGCTTGTCGCGCCGAAAATCAATCTCCCGGTAAAGCTGTTTATGACCGCCACCCCGACGGCGGCTGGTAATTACCCCACGATTGTTTCGACCTTTGGGGCGATGTTTTGTGTAGGTTAGTGACTTTTCCGGCTCACTCCGCGTAACTTCGGCAAAGTCCGAAATGGTAACTTGACGAGTACTGGGAGTATAAGGCCGATAAGAACGGGTGCCCATAACTTAAAAAAGAGGTTTGAAGGTTGAAGGTTGTAGACGCTTGTAGGGCGGCTTTCCGTTGAGTGAAGTTGAAATTTGTTGAAATTTTTAATTTCAACTTGTCAACTTTCCAACTTATTAAACTTCTGGGAAAAGGGTAATGGTATCTCCGCTTGCCAGAGTTACGATTGCTCGCTTGTACTGAGGCTTAAACCCTGCAAATTTGCCGACGCGACGCTTTTTGCGCGGTAGACGAAGGGTATTCACGCTCACAACCTTTACTTTAAACAGTTCTTCAATTGCTGCTTTAATTTCTGGCTTGGTTGCTTTGGGAACGACTTCAAAGACATACTTGTTCTGCTCCATCAGCAGAGTTGCCTTCTCAGTTACAATTGGTCGATACACCAAATCCGCAAGTTCGCGGGGGTTATACTCACTCACTGTAAACCTCCTGAATTTTGACAAGGGCGGATGGCGTCGTCACAATTTTGTCAGCTGCCAGCAGGTCAAAGATATTCAACTGGGTGGCAGGGATGATCTTCATCTTGGCAACATTCCGCGCTGACAAATAAACGTTTTCTTCACGTTCGGATAAGATCAGCAGGACTTTAGAGTCTGGTTCGACGCCCCAACGTGCGATCGCTTCTACCAATTCTTTAGTCTTAGGCCGAGGCAACTTGTCAGCAAATTCCTCCACCACAATCATGTCCTCGGATCGGCTAAAGAAGGCGGTTCTCAGCGCTAAACGCCGTTCCTTCCGATTCATCTTAGTGTCATAGTCTCTTGGCTTAGGACCAAAGATGACACCGCCGCCTCGCCACAGTGGTGAACGAATCGACCCAGCACGAGCGCGACCAGTCCCTTTTTGACGCCAAGGTTTACGACCTCCCCCTCTAACTTCCGCGCGGGTTTTGGTGCTGGCAGTGCCTTGACGAGCATTCGCCTGTTGCCTTACCAAGGCTCGGTGGACAATATGAGCTGCATTCTCTTCTTTGGCAACCTTTAATTCTAGAGTTGCCTGTCCGACCTCTTCCCCGTCCCAGTTTCGTACTACACAGTTAACCATATCCGTTGTCCTTTGTTCGTTGCTAATTGCTAATTGCTAATTGAAGGATTGCTAAGTATCAAAAGCTATTAGCGATTAGCCAGCCTGACCTTAGAAAATGACTACTTTCGACCTACTATCTTGGCAGGAACAATATTAACCAGCGCCCCTGGTTTACCAGGAATCGCTCCCTTGATCAGCAGTAAATTGCGTTCTGAGTCTACCCGCACTACTGTCAATTTGCGAATGGTAACGCGCGTGCCGCCTAAACGACCTGCCATCCGCTTACCGGGATAAACACGTCCCGGTGTGGTTCCAGCACCCGTCGAACCGGGTTGACGGTGGTTTTTGGAACCGTGGGACATGGGCCCCCGCCTAAAGTTGTGGCGTTTTTGATAACCGGCGAAGCCTTTTCCGATGCTGGTGCCGATCACGTCCACAATTTGACCAGCAGTAAAAATATCTGGTTTGAGTTGTTGACCTAGCTCAAACTCTCCCACATTCTCGAAGCGATACTCCCGCAGTTTCCGCAAAGGAGGAGCGCTTGATTTTGCCAAGTGACCCAATTCTGGCTTGTTCAAAGCCTTAGGTTTGACTTCTTTATAACCAAGTTGGACGGCAGTGTAGCCATCTGTTTCTTTGGTTTTAATTTGCGTAACGGTGCATGGCCCTGCTTGAATGACCGTCACAGGAATCGCTTTTCCTGCTTTGTCAAATATTTGGGTCATGCCGAGTTTGGTGCCGAGGATACCAACAGACACGGCTTTCTGGTCTCTCCTTTTTACACAGTACAAAGAGGCGGGATTACGAGTGTTTCGTAAATCCGCTTGCTCCAACAAACGTTGTTATCAAACCAGCCAGCTGTGGCGCATCCTCGGATTGAGAGAGGCAAGCTTTCAAGTCAGCCTAATTTAGGCTTTTTCTTTAGCTGGTATGAAGCTATTCGACGGTCGGGTAAGCGCTAGAAGCGCGTTGCCTATATTCGCGGGGACTTAGATGGCAAGCCATCCAGTATCCCGAGAAGGCGAAAGGGCTTTTTCCGGCTTAGAAGAGTTCTTCTCAAGAAGCCTTCTAGATGCGATCGCTAATTCTGAAATCGATGTCGCGGTACGCTTGACGCTCGCTGGGGGCACTGAACTCTTGTGAGAAAGACTCAATAGTTTTTCACTTGGAAGTCGTGCTGTCCCTGGACTCGATTTCAACTTCAGCGGTAATAGCTGCTCGAATTTTGACCACAATCGTTTACTATAAACGATTTGTTACAACTTGTCTAGCGATTGTTCCAAAAAAAATTTAGTCTGCTGGATCGTATGCCTCGCTTGAAGTGCAACTCCAGATCCAGAAGACGACTGTCCGGTTAACGGATAGAAAGGAAGAAGGCGATCGCTAACCCGACGACCGGCATTTAGGTCGGTTATAGCATTTCACGATTTGTCTGCACAGTATTTGTAAACACAGTATTACAATGGCTACACATCCCCCGAAGCCCAGAGGACTACAAGAGATTGCAGATAGTTGAAAGCAGGCTTTCAACCATAGATTCAGCCGTTCAACGTCACCTGTTTGAGTTTTACTTTTCCGACTTGCGGTATAAAGTGCTGTGAGGGAGAAGCCTGTTCGCTTATTTTGAGTCGATGTTGAGTCAAATAAAGTTAAATCTTTACTAGCTCTAAGTAGCAGTTGCACCTCCACAAAAAGCGCGATCGCTCAAGCAGTTCAACCGATCGATTGCCTGTAAGCCTATATTCAAAAGAGCCTCAAAACTCAACACTGTCCTGAAAAAGTGCAACCCTCCTCAGTAGAATCACCAAAGATTTTGTTGCACATCGCTCTTCGCTCAAAGTTGATAGGTTCCTCAGCGTCCAACTATAATAAATTGCCAGCGGCAATTAACAAAACTTAAAGCTGGGTAGAACATAAAAATATGGCACTGATCACCATCGGCAATCAATTCGTCAAAGACTTGGAAAAGTCAGGTGCTTTAGGAATGTATGTACCCTTAGAAGGAGGGTTTGAGGGGCGTTACCAGCGGCGGTTGCGTGCAGCTGGCTATACCACTTTAAGCATCACAGCACGGGGACTCGGCGACGTAGCAACGTATTTAACGAGCGTACACGGCGTTCGTCCCGCGCATTTGGGTAAGAAAGACATTCGCGTTTACTACGTGCCACCTATCGTGACCTATCAGTTGGAACAACTGCCTCCCAAATCGAAGGGACTGGTGCTGTGGATGATTGAAGGACACGTATTGTCGCGTGAGGAAGTGGAATATTTAACCACGTTGCCAAATATAGAGCCACGCCTAAAAATTGCTGTAGAAATGGGAGGCGATCGCGCTTTCCGCTGGACACCGCTTAAAAACGCGATCGCTGCCGCTTAAAATCAGCGTCAGTCAATCCAATCTCAGCGTCACACCCAAGCACTGGTGCGGCGCTCATTCATGCCGAGCCAAAACGAGCTGGAACGTCTGAATGGTTAAGCTTTGTGACCCACCAGCTCCTTTAACTCGGCTAGAGGATTTTGATACCTTTAAAGAAGCAAGCGAATCAGGCAAACTCTTATGGTAGAAAACCGCGACTATACGTTAATTATTGACAAAAGCGGCAGTATGTCGATTACAGACCAACCAGGTGGGAAAAGTCGCTGGGTAATGATGCAGGAATCTACTCTCGCCTTAGCCAGTAAATGTGAAGAATTTGATCCGGATGGCATCACTATTTACCTATTTTCCGGTCGATTTAAACGGTATGACAATGTAAACGCCAGTAAAGTCGCACAGATTTTCCGCGAAAACGAACCGTCTGGACGCACTGACTTAGCAGCAGTCCTTCTAGATGCGACGAATAACTACTTTCAGCGTAAAGCAGCGAGACAAACCAAGACAAATGGAGATACCATTTTGGTCGTCACGGATGGGGAACCGGATGACCGGAAAGCGGTAATGAAGGTAATTATTGAAGCGTCTCGCCGCATGGATAGAGATGAAGAACTGGCGATTTCCTTTATTCAAGTTGGCACAGACGCACAGGCAACGAAATTTCTCAAAGTGCTAGATGATGAACTGCAAAGTGCTGGGGCAAAGTTTGATATTTGCGACACAGTCACGATGGATGACATGGAGGACATGACCCTGACGGAAGTGTTGATCAATGCCATTATTGACTAAGGTTAAAGTCTAATTTGGGATTTGGGATTTTGATAGTGAAGAGAAATCTAAAATCTCTCTAGAGGCGTCCAAATTTATGGAATCAATAGATGACATACTCGCGGCAGTCAAGGCTGAGTATGAGACAAAAGATCAACCAAAAGAACTGCCAAAACCGCCACAACTGAAAGAAGAACCAGTCAAACCGCAATCTGCGAACTTCTTACAGAATCATTCTGCTAACATACCTCTTGCCAACTCAATTCCGGAATTGCCCCGACAAAAATGGCAAAATCATACCATTGCCTCAGCTGACGATATAATTCTTGCCCAAGTCAGGTCTGAATTTGAAGAACAAGAACGCGCAGAACAGCTAAAAAAACAGCAACAACTCAGAGAAGAACAACTCAAACAGGAGCAGCTAAGGCAGCAACAACGGGAGGTATTCAAGAACCAAGCGCAAGAATGGCTGAAAAATTTAAAGCCACTCTCAGAAGAAGGTCTTTGGTTTGAAGAGTTTGCCGATGCATACCCATCTAAACTAGAGGCAGCGATTGATTATTTGCAAGCCTTGGGGGAAACTAAAGCGTAAAAGCCACGAGCGATCGCCAGAATGATAATTCCCCCCTCTCTCGTGTAGAAATTTTTATGTTTCTTTTATCTAAACCAACTAGATAGTCACGGCAGGTGGGCTAGGCTAGAGCTTGGAAATCTTGACAAACACTGGAGGTTATCTTTGGTGGAAGGAGGATCTGTGGCAGAAGACCGTGACTATACATTAATCATCGATAAAAGCGGCAGTATGTCTACCCCAGAGCCACCGAGCGGTAGAAGTCGCTGGGAAACAGCACAGGAATCTACTCTGGCGTTGGCGAGAAAATGCGAAAAGTTCGACCCCGATGGGATTACGCTTTACCTGTTTTCAGGTCGGTTTAAGCGATTTGACAATGTGACTTCTAGCAAGGTCGCACAGATATTTCAAGAAAACGATCCCTCTGGCACCACGAATCTTGCCGATGTCTTGAAAAACGCTACCGACAACTACTTTGAGCGGAAGGCGGCTGGTCAGACCAAGCCAAATGGCGAGACAATTCTAGTGATTACAGATGGTGAACCCGATGACCGCAAAGCCGTGATGCGGGTGATTATTGAAGCCTCTCGCCGGATGGATAAAGATGAAGAATTAGCCATTTCCTTCATTCAAGTGGGTTCAGATCAAACGGCGAGTCGGTTTCTGAAAGCCTTGGATGATGATTTGCAAGGTGCTGGGGCAAAGTTTGATATTTGCGACACGGTAACGCTGGATGATATGGAGGGCATGACTTTGCAGGAAGTGCTGCTCAACGCCATTAACGACTAGGTGCTGTTTGTTAATTTGGGATTTTGGATGTGGAATCCAAAATCCCAAGTTTTGTTTGCCAGTTTTAAATCGCAACTTTGTTGTGGAATCAGCAGC
>NZ_JBYCCT010000063.1:0-4970 GCF_057473865.1 Coleofasciculus sp. H7-1 | reverse complement strand
CATTTCTCAAAGCATGGAGGCATTGCGTCGGGTGTAGTTTCCTTCATGGGTATTTTTCAACGTGAACTTCTTATCTGGCATGGATCATAACTCATTTGGTTTTAATTCATTGTTTAAGTCCCGCTAAGAAAGTTAGATAAATTTGATTGCAGCGCTCAAGATAAAGCGCTGCTGGAAATCTTAGACATCCAACGTGAAGTAGAAACATTGTCTCAGCATCTGGATCAAGCTCAAGACCATCTTTAACGTTCCAGCAGTTACTCCACAAATTCAATCTTAATTGGGTAATGAGGTAAGGGATAATTGGTAACTCCCCCTGTTCCCCTCGTCCGCTCTCTTTATTCAGGTCTTAGCGATTGGGAGAAAGACTCCAGTTAAGATCGAAAAGAGTGCAACTTTACTACCAAGCGCTCATCGGAAAAAGCTCAAAACAATGATTGAACTACTAGACATTAAACGCGAAGTCGAAACGTTGTGCGATCGCCTGGGTAAAACCCAGGACTATCTTTGACGTTCCTGCTCTAACTGCCAAAATTCAAGACTTGGAGCAAGTGGCGGCTCAACCGGATTTTTGGGATGACCAAACTACTGCCCAGAAAACCCTCCAAGAACTCAATGACCTCAAATCCCACCTAGAGCAATTTCACCAGTGGAAAAACAGCCTGGAAGACGCCAGGGCGGTTGTGGAACTGCTGGAATTAGAAGCCGACGAGTCACTACTCTCGGAAGCTGAAAGCAACGTCACCAAGCTCAACCAGGAACTTGACCGCTGGGAGTTGCAACAGCTGCTTTCCGGTACTTACGACCAAAGCGGAGCCGTTTTAACCATTAACGCTGGTGCGGGTGGCACAGACGCCCAAGACTGGGCAGAAATGTTGCTGCGGATGTACACTCGCTGGGCGGAAAACCACAGTTACAAAGTTACCTTAGCGGAAATCTCCAAAGGGGAAGAAGCGGGGCTGAAGTCAGCTACCTTAGAGGTTGAGGGACGTTATGCCTATGGCTACCTGAAGGCAGAAAAAGGAACCCACCGGCTGGTGCGGATATCGCCCTTCAACGCCAACGACAAGCGCCAAACAAGCTTTGCTGGAGTGGAAGTGATGCCAACTCTAGATAGATCGGTGACTCTGGACATTCCAGATAAGGATTTGGAAATCACCACCTCTAGGGCTGGCGGTAAAGGTGGACAAAATGTCAACAAAGTGGAAACAGCGGTGCGGATTGTTCACGTTCCCACTGGTCTTGCCGTGCGCTGTACAGAAGAGCGAAGTCAGCTGCAAAACAAAGAAAAAGGTCTTGCCATCCTCAAAGCTAAGTTGCTGATTGTCGCCCAAGAGCAACGCGCCAAGGAAATTGCCGACATTCGAGGCGATATGGTAGAGGCAGCTTGGGGCAACCAAATTCGTAACTACGTTTTCCACCCGTACCAGATGGTCAAGGATCTGCGGACAACTGTGGAAACGACTGCCATTAACGATGTGATGAATGGCGACCTCGATTCGTTCATTGAAGCCTATCTGCGCCAAGAAAATCAGCTTACTTGAAAGCTGCGCCGTTTGGTGTTTAGGGCAGCCTAACTTAGAGGGTCACTTAACCACCAAGACACTAAGAAATTAGTGGAATCGGGTGGACAGAGGAGCGATCGCTTTTGCGCGATCGCCCCTCTGTCCTTTACTTGATGATTTTGTGATTTGACATCAATTGCGAAACAAACTGTTACATTGTTGGAAGAAAAGTTGATCCCTGGCTTATCATCAGCTGGAAAAACCACTTTTGAGTCTTAAGTAATTATCCGTATGAGCAACTCCTCTTCACCGCCACAAGCGGCAGAACCACAAACTCCAGAACCCATTTTTGAATCGACACCCGCCTCGACGGAGCCTCAACCCAGCTACGTGAAGCTAGCAATGCGAAACATGGTGCGAAAAGGGGGCACTTCGTTAAAACATTTTGCCCTGTCAACCATTGGTCTTGTGGCGCTTCTTATCGGTCTTTCCTACCTGACTCGTTAATCCGGAACACGGTTGCATGGGCATAAACATCGAAATTAGCGTCCAAGATTATTTCTTCTCTTCCAGTCCAGCAGATGCCAGTGCCCAAGAAGAAATTTCACCTGAAACTTGGGAAACTTGGTTCCACCGTTGGATGGAAACTCTGCATCCAGATATTCCTAAAGCGGATGCCTATGAACTGAGTTTGCGCCTCACAGACGATAGGGAAATACAAACCCTCAACGCCCAGTATCGTCATCAAAATAAACCGACAGATGTATTAGCTTTTGCATCCTTAGAGGTAGACTGTCCTCAGCCGATGGATTTTTTGGCGGATACACCTCTATATCTCGGTGATATCGCCATCTCCGTTGAGACTGCGACTCGGCAGGCTCAACAACAGGGACATCCCTTAAAAACAGAGCTAGCCTGGTTAGCGGCTCACGGTTTGCTTCATCTACTCGGCTGGGATCATCCCGATGAAGATAGCCTGACTAAAATGTTGAACCAGCAGGAAACTTTACTCCAGGTTATTGGTCTTACTATCTAGCCCAACTATAACCAATAGCCTTCATCTGTACTTAGATTCAAGTTTCGCCCACGCGCCAGCCGGAGCGATGGTTAATGCCCTTCAGGCCCGTAAAACCCTTGCCATGTCTCAAGAAATTTCCACACCTTCTTTGAACCGCTCTGATGTAGTGAAACCAAACCGGGATTTAGCTTGGCAAATTGCGCCCAACTTAATAATTAGTTTTAAATATGCTTGGGCCGGACTTCGATATGCCTTTATTACCCAACGCAACTTTCGCCTCCATGTAGTCATAGGCACCCTAGCCATTGGTTTGGGTGTCTTTTTGCAGTTGAAGGCAGTGGAAATGGCGGTGATTGGGATAACAATTGGGTTAGTGTTGGCGCTGGAGTTATTGAATACGGCAATTGAGTCGGTTGTTGACTTAACGGTTAAGCAGGCTTACCATGAGCTTGCCAAAATTGCTAAAGACTGTGCTGCCGGTGCCGTTCTGGTTTCGGCGCTAGTGTCGGTATTGGTAGCTGGTTCGCTGCTTTTGCCACCCCTTGTAATTCGGATTCAGTCGATGCTGCGCTAAGTAGTTTTGAGTTCTGAGTTTGAAGGCTTCTGACTCACAAGGAGTTTACATTTGATTCTGGTTATTGATAATTACGACAGTTTTACCTATAACTTGGTGCAGTATCTGGGAGAGCTGGGCGCTGAACTGCCCGTAGCATCTGAGATTCAGGTGTATCGCAATGACCAAATCTCCCTAGAGCAAATCGAAAAACTTAAACCAGATGGAATTGTGATTTCGCCGGGACCAGGGCGTCCAGAAGATGCTGGAATTTCCCTGGAGTTAATTCAACAGATGGGTTCCGGGGTACCAATTTTAGGCGTTTGTCTGGGACATCAAGGCATTGGTCAAGTATTCGGCGGTGAAATTGTTTCTGCACCCATGTTGATGCATGGCAAAACTTCTCCAATTCATCACACGGGTGTAGGCGTATTTCGAGGATTAGATAATCCCTTTACCGCTACCCGGTATCATAGTTTAGCGATCGACCGCGAAAGCTGCCCTGATGTCCTAGAAATTACGGCTTGGGTAGACGACGGAACCATCATGGGCGTCCGGCATCGGAACTATCCGCACATTGAGGGCGTCCAATTCCATCCGGAGAGTATTCTGACGACTTCAGGAAAGCACCTGCTGCGAAACTTCCTGGAATCTCTTTAGTGCTAATGGCTAATTGCTAATTGTTGATTGCTCAATTAAGCATTAGCGATTAGCAAAGGACTAATGACTAATGACTGAGGACTAAATTCTGATGAAACGGCGACAGTTGATGCGCTATGCTGGGGCGGGTTTGCTTACAGCATTAGGAACAGGCTTGGCTTCTGGATTTCAGACTTATCAGGCGGCAACACCTGGTGGATCTGTGTCTGTTAAATGGCTGGGGCATACCAGCTTTTTGTTTACTGGGAATGGTAAACGAGTCTTGGCGAATCCCTTTCAGAAGCTGGGCTGTACGGCTGGGTATCGTTCATCGAAGGTGGCGGCAGATTTAGTGCTAGTCAGCAGCCTATTGCTCGATGAAGGGGCGGTGGAGGGGTTGCCAGGGAATCCCCAGTTTTTGTATAAACCGGGAGTTTACCAAGTTGACAACCTAAAAATTCAAGGAATTACCATTAACCACGATCGCAACGGTGGACGCCGGTTTGGCACGAACGTGGCTTGGCGTTGGACGCAAGGGGGAATCAATATTCTGCATTTAGGAGGTGCTGCTGCACCGATTGATATTGAGCAAAAAATCCTGATGGGGCGTCCCGATGTATTGTTAGTACCCGTAGGCGGAAGTGACAAAGCCTACACGCCTCAGGAAGCAAAGCAGGCAGTACAAGTCCTCAATCCAAAATTGGCGATTCCCACGCATTACCGCACCCAAGCCGCCGATTCTGGGAAGTGCGATATTGTCTCCGTGGATGAATTTTTGGCATTGATGGATGGAATGCCAGTGCGCCGCGTCAATAGTGACACTTTGACGATTAAATCAACGGATTTGCCAGAAAATGGCACAGCGATCGCAGTGATGAGTTATAAGTTTTAAACAGTCATTAGTGATTAGTTCTTAGTTATTATTTGGTTAATGACTATTGACTAATGGCTATTAACTATGCCCCGATTGGATTGCCGCATAAAGTTGATTAAAATCCTCATTGGGTAACAATCCTGCTGGATCTAGCGAAAAACACTTTTTGAGGCGGGTGACAAGATACATATCAATGTCACCCTTATTTTTGGCATTTATTTTTCCCCGATAGTCACAGTCAAAAAAATTTTTCACTAATGGGACTTAAACTAAAATCAAAAGTCAATGGAAGTATAATACTGTAATAACAGACATTTCACGTTGAGGTTTGAGGGATGAAAGAGACAACTCCCGCCGCTATGCCCCCTTGCTTTGACAGAT
>NZ_JBYCCT010000062.1:0-5326 GCF_057473865.1 Coleofasciculus sp. H7-1 | reverse complement strand
CGGTGAGCCAGCCGCCTAGCGCTAGATAGGCGCAGGGGAATAGCAGTAGACCGGACCAGCCGACAAATACGAAGCGATCGCGCTTGAGCCAGTCGTCGATGGTATCAAACCACCCTCTTGAACTTGGTGCGCGTCCGACTGCAATGGTCATTTCAAATCCTCTTACTATTGCGTCAAATCGTCTGAACTTGAGCAATTAACATTATTTATTTGACACGACCCACGCCAGACAGTAGTGGGATTTTTCTGGAGAAGTTTGCCGGGTTCTGTCTTCAATAGACACACTCGCTTGATTCCCCTGCGTGTCAATTTCCACTAACCTGTCGCCCTGTTGCCAGGTTTCAGGCTACTGTTATTTGGGAATGGGGCGCTCTTTGTCCTCAGAGTAAAACCTTAGGGTTCTAGCGCGTGTCCTCTATGATAAGAAAATATCAGAATTTTTACAATCTGACACGTACTTCTCATTAATCTCTGGCTCAGTTAGATTGCTAAATCAATAGCATAAATCCCTGGGAAGCTAGATAATCTGAATCAGACCGCTCTTAAAAACTTTCCTTAACAACTTTGGCGAACACAGAGTTTTCTTTCATGGCTGCACCGACAACATCCACAACTAACCGCGTTCTCCGTCAAGAGATTTTAGGCTCTCGTCGCTTGAGTAACTATTGGTGGGCAACCGTAGTCTCCTTGGGAGCTACAGGCTTTTTATTGGCTGGAATTTCCAGTTACCTAAAAGTCAATCTGCTACCCTTTGCTGACCCCACCAAGTTACTTTTTATCCCTCAAGGGGTGGTAATGGGATTTTACGGCTTTGCCGGTTTACTCGTAGCGCTCTATCTATGGATGATGATTATTTTAGACGTAGGGGGCGGTTACAACGAGTTTAATCAAGAAACCGGATATATTCGCATCTTTCGATGGGGCTTTCTCGGTAAAAACCGCCAAATTGAACTCGGCTGTCGCATACAAGATGTCCAAGCAATTCGAGTGGAAATTAAAGAAGGTCTCAACCCACGCCGGTCGGTTTATCTGCGCGTCAAGGGACGCCGCGACATTCCCCTGACGCGAGTTGGAGAACCGCTACCCTTGTCAGAGCTGGAAAATCAGGGTGCCCAACTGGCTCGTTTCTTGGAAGTGCCCATCGAAGGTCTCTAACAATTCTTGGTTGAGCCATCCCATATCTGCATAAGATGATTCAGTAGCTCTGGCTACCAATTAGGTGAAATGAAAATGCAGATACAAATCCGGCACTGGTTTATATTACTTTTTGCGATCGCAGGACTGATGTTGGGGGGATGTACCACCGATCAGGCTACTTCCTCGGATACCAGCCCCTCAGCACCTGCCACTCCAGCGAGTAGTCCCAAAACAAGCAGTTTGCCCCGCTTAGAAGGGAAAGCCACCGTAGTTATGACGGTTAAAGGTTCGCCAATTACGATTGAAGTCGATGGCACTAATGCCCCGATTACATCTGGTAATTTCGTCGATTTAGTTCAAAGAGGTGTCTACAACGGACTGGTGTTTCACCGCGTAGTGCGGCAACCGCAACCCTTTGTTGCCCAGGGTGGCGATCCGCAAAGTAAAGACCCGAATGTGCCCACAGAACGTCTGGGGATGGGTGGTTTTATCGATCCAGCGACGGGTCAAGCGCGTTATATTCCCCTAGAAATTAAGCCGAAAGGGGCGGAAAAACCCGTTCTCAGTGAGACGCTCAAAAGCGCAGGTGTTTCTGAACCCCCGCAGTTGCGACATACTCGTGGCGCTGTAGCAATGGCTCGCTCATCTTTACCCGACTCGGCTTCGTCGCAGTTTTACATTGCTTTAGCCGATTTGCCATTCTTGGATGGTGACTATGCTGTTTTTGGCTATGTCACTAAGGGGATGGAGGTAGTTGACAAGATTCAGCAGGGCGATCGCATTGAATCGGCTAAGGTGACAAAAGGTGAGGAAAATCTCAAGAAATAGCAATTTGCTATTAGCTGGGTAATCGGTGGAGATTGTCGTTACTGGGATTGGCTTAGTCTCAGCTTTGGGTAACAGCTTACAGACCAGCTGGCAACGTTTAATCGCCGGTCAAGCTGGCATTCAGTTGTATCAACCCTTTCCAGAACTCGCACCCCGACCCTTAGGACTGATCGGGAAACAACCCGCTGAGTTAGCAACCCTGACTCAGCGGGTTGTCGCAATGGCACTGGAAGATGCTGGTTTGGTTTCGCCTTTGCCCGACTGTGGAGTCGTAATTGGTTCGAGTCGCTCTTATCAGGCATCTTGGGAGAAATTGGCGCGGGAGTTTTATCTAGATGCCGAACGACTAAAGTCGCGGCTAGACAAACAAAGCCTGCCGACGCAGGCTTTTTTGGAGACGCTGCCGCACATGAATGCGATCGCAGCCGCTCGTCAAATCGGGGCAACTGGGTCTGTCTTGGCACCAATGGCGGCTTGTGCAACTGGAATTTGGGCGATCGCGCAAGCAGTTTCGCTCTTGGAAACTGGGCAATGTCAGCGAGTCATTGCTGGGGCAGTGGAAGCACCGATTACACCGCTGACGCTGACTGGGTTTCAGCAGATGGGCGCTTTAGCTCAAACGGGCGCTTATCCTTTCGAGCGGCGGCGGGAAGGCTTAGTTTTGGCAGAGGGAGGAGCGGTCTTCGTATTGGAATCCGCAGAATTGGCAAAGCGTCGTTCAGCACAGATTTATGGACAAGTGCTGGGATTTGGCTTGACATCTGACGCTTATCATGCAAATGCGCCAGAACCGGGAAGTCGGAGCGCGATCGCGGCGGTCAAGCAATGTTGCGATCGCAGCCACCTTTCCCTTGCAGACATTGATTACATTCACGCTCACGGTACCGCTACCCAGCTCAACGACCAAAATGAGGCACACTTGATTCAGTATCTCTTTCCCCAAACGGTGCCGGTCAGTTCTACTAAGGGAGCCACAGGTCATACACTGGGAGCATCGGGAGCTTTGGGTGTCGCTTTCTCTCTAATGGCATTGAAGCATCAGATATTGCCGCCGTGTGTGGGTTTGAAGGAACCAGAATTTGATTTGGATTTAGTCACAGTCCCGCGTCAAGGTGAAATTCAACAGGTGCTTTGTTTTAGCTTTGGTTTCGGGGGGCAGAATGCGGTGGTAGCGTTGGGGAAGTAGCGGGACGCCTTTAGGCGTTATGTCACCTAAAAAATAGGGTGGCATAACCCACCCTACAAACTCTCTACTAATTTTTAACTGGCGACTACTTCCCAAGCAAGCCGTCTTGCTTTGATTCTTTCTAGGAAGTCTCTAGCTAGCCAAACGCTCGGTTGATTGAGGTTGCAACAGCGATACCAACTGCTCAACTCCTCTTTGAAGATGCCGTGTCACCGTCATGGGGCTGACACCAATTCGCTTAGCCGCTTCTTTCCGAGGAAGATCGCGTACCAACACTAATTCAATTGCAGCTTGAGTTTTGTTGTCCAAATGACTCATCGCCCCTTCCAGCTCTTGCCGTTCTTCTTCTTGACTTTGCCAAGATTGATAGCGAGGGTCAGGCAGTGTCTCCGCCAACGTAATCTGAAAGTCAGACTGCTCAAAAACGACACTATCTAAACTTAATGGTCGGCAGTTTTGAGCCGCAACCTTGCTTTCACTCCAGTCTTCTAGGGATACTTTAATTGCTTGGGCAATTTCAGCTTCTTTTGGCGATCGCCCTAAAGTTTGTGCCAACTCTTTCCGCGCCTTTTGTCCTTCCTGCTGGATTTCCTGCCACCGACGAGGCATCTTCATCACGCCGCCCCTGTCGCGTAAATAATGCAGCATCTCACCGCGAATGTAAGGAACCGCAAAGGAACTAAAAGCAAAGCCTTGATGGGGATCGAATCGCTCAATCGCCCGAATCAAACCGAGATAGCCGAGTTGTTCCAAATCTTCATAAGGTTCCGCACACTGATAACTGACTCGATGAGCCATCTTCCGAACCAGTCCAGCATTCAACTGCACCAGTTGATTGCGAACTTCAACTGATGGATTTTTATAGTAAGCAATCAAAAGTTCCATCGAATCGGAGCTGCAAGAAGATTGAGTCGCCATTGTCAAAGCCTCTGTAAAACCACCCCGTTTGGGAAATTGGGAAATCGCTATCTCTTCATTTCGTCTAACTGAATTCATTTTCTGTATAGGCGCTTTCGACAACCATCGTTGGATTACGGAACTCACAGAGAGCCTGTCCAGGAATGTCAGCATATATACGTAAGTTGCAGTTTGATGTAGCCAAAAACTACTCCTTGCTTTAAAAACAAACTGCAAGAGCTTGCTTCGTGGAACCCACTAGCAGAGGACTTCGGCTCTACGTCACAATTGAATTAGACTGGCGATCGCGTTCTGTAAATGACTCGTAATATTTCTGAGGAAGTCCCATGAGTAACACCAGCAACTTCCGTCAAGCGATGCGTGAGGCTAAAAATCACGCACTCGTTGGCCCCAATGTTATTGCCAATGCCCTTCCCTATGTAGGCGCTGGGCTGGTCTTAACCGCACTTGGCACCTACGGGGGTCTTGGCGTTCTCCGTTCCAACCCAGAGCTATTCATGCCAACTTTCTGGGTTGCCCTGATTGCAGAATTCGCCCTTTTCTTCGTTGCCCAAAACGTTGCCGTTAATGGCAAGAAAAGCCTTGCTCTGCCCCTCCTAGCTACCTACAGCCTATTGTCGGGCTATACACTGAGCGGATTGATATATGTGGCTCTGAGGACATCTGGGGTCGGTTTGCAAGGAATTGGTTTTGCTGCCCTCGGCTGTGGCGTTACCTTTATTGCTGCACGACAGATTGGCTCCAATCTCTCGGAGCAAGATGGCATGGCTCTGACTAAAACAGTACAGCTAGGCATTATTGCCCTAGTTGTTGTGCTAGTGGGTCAGCTGCTGCTGTCTTTATTTGGTGTCTATACACCCACCTGGCTAGAAATTGCCATTTCTGGCATTGGCGTGTTTTTGTTTGCCGGTGCTGCTGTGGTGGATTTCTATATCCTGCCCCGCGCTTACCGCGATGACCAATATCTGCCTGCTGCTTTGTCGATGTACCTGACTTACATCAATTTGTTCATTTTCATTCTGCGGTTGCTGATCGCTTTCAATAGCCGCGACTAAGAGGCAACAGTTTCATTAAACGCACACATCTTGAAGCTGTGGGAAACCACGGCTTTTTTTTGGGACTGGACATTCACTAACGGGACTTGAACTTTGTTCAAGCCCAAACAAGCCCTAAATGGGCTAGGTGTAAGGCAAATACGTCAGTATTCTCCTGAAGCCAACGGACAAACCGATAGGATATAGCTGTTCTAAAAGCTGA